>VFKU01000388.1 GCA_009885415.1 Rhodothermota bacterium | reverse complement strand
TTCATAAAGACCTCCTGACAAAAGTGTGCCAGAAAATCTCTACTTACAGCCTGTCTCATAAAAGGGGAAGCTTACACTCTTACCGGGCTTCTGGGCGTCTATAGATATTTTTCGTTTTCTTGTCACCAAATTGCTTCGCGCAGCTTCAGTTTTCATGGGACGCAGGTTCCTGTGTGTGCGCGTTGCCGGGGCATTTATGTGGGCGTGATCATCGCCGCCGTACTAGGGCGCAGATTGGACAGATTCAACGTACTTTTCGGAATGGCCGGTCTCGTTGAATTAACGAACAAGGCATTCGGAGGCGATGTCAACAACGAGCTTCGATTCTTCGCAGGCATCTGTCTCTCCGCGTTCTTTTGTAGCCTTGCTCGTCGCTTTCTGGAGTTTTCGTGGAGCAACTCGAAGAGTTGCCAGACAGTAGCCGAAGGTCGGAGCAACGCGGAGACCTCCGGTATACTCGGCCAGCGAAATCTGCACTCTGAAGGAGTGCCAGAAAACCAACGAGGCGCGCATGGGCTCGACCTTCTTCAGCCTTCCTTACCAAATCGTGTTCAGCACGAAAGATCGCCATCCGCTGATCCAGCCCGGCTTGCGGCCTCGCCTTCACGAGTACCTGGGAGGCACGCTGCGCGGGTTGGGCGGCGTCGCGGAAGGAGCCCACGGTCCAAAATAGACCACCGATGAACCGTGATGAACACCGATAATTCCGGCTTTATCCCTATCGGTGTCCATCACTTTTCATCGGTGGTTAAACAGCCCTTGACCTCTTCGCGCCCTTCGCGTTCTTCGTGGTAAAAAAAAAGTCCCCCTCCTTTCCACCACCCTGTTGCACTTTCCCGTCAAATTTCTCCCCTTCCCGTCCATTCGTCAACCCAATCACCCTTGTCCCGCAACTGCACAAAATCCGTTCGGAGTTCCGCGTTCACGCGGCCGCTTTCTCCCGAGCGCACCGCCTAAAGACGGAACTCCGAACGCTCCCCTTGTTTCGCACCCGCATATTTCCCTCACATCGCCGCCCGCGCCGTTCCTCATGGCAACAAGCCACGCATATATAGGTAGCGCCGCCTTCCAGGCGGCAAGGGAAGGAGTACGGCGAGCGGGAGTAACCGAGGTGCGGATCGGCACGGGGCTCTACTACAGGGGCGGGTCACACCCTTTGCCGCCGGGACGGCGGCGCTACGGGCCGGTTCCCCTCAGGGGCGCGCTGCAATTCCGGGCAATTCCCGGAACACTGTCAGCCGGTGTTTGATCAGGTTCTCCCGCAGTTCCCCGAGCGTCTCCGGCTTCGGATGGAGAAATATCATGTCTGGACTTTTCATATCCTCGATGAGCGCCCGCCGTCCCAGCAAAAACGCATCGTGCCGCTCGTCGGCCTTGTACACGCCAAAAGCCGAAGTGGCGAGCAGCGCGATCATCTCGAGCGCGATCGCCGCGCGCACGCGCCGCGGCGCACGGAGCAGCACCGGATACTCGGCATACACCCCAACCACCAGCCCGCACCAGGCCAGCGTCGCCCAAGGCAAGAACCGCGAACTGATCGCGTTGCCGGCGCCCTCGTGCGCATGTTTGAGCCCGGTCAACGCTGCCGCCACCAACGCCGTACTCACCAAGCCGACGACGATCGGCGCAACCGAAAAAATATCGGGGCCGCGTCGCCGCGCTACCCTCACCCACGCGCCAAGCGCCGCCACAAGCGCCAAGCCCAGCGCGACCGCCACGCCGCCCTGTCCCACCGCGAGCGGCCCCCCGAGAAAGGCCAGGACATACACCGCATACGACAGCGGATCGACTACACGCAACAAGGAATCCGAAGAGACCGCGCTTCCCACCGACAAGTACACCCCGGCCGCCGCCGCCCCCATACCCATCCACGCCGCCAGGCATCTCCACGCGCGTACCCATTCACGCGGCACTCGCGCCAGCAAGACCGCGACCCCCGCCAGCCAGACCGCCAGCCCACCGCCAATCGAAAAAG
>VFKU01000321.1 GCA_009885415.1 Rhodothermota bacterium | reverse complement strand
GCGGTGCGGGCGGTGATCAAGCCGCTGAACCACGATGAGAGCGTGGAGTACATCAAGCACCGTCTGATCAAGGCGGGCGCACCGCGGGTGTGGATTTTTACCGAGGGCGCGAAGAAGGAGATCGTGGAGAGCGCGCGTGGCAATCCACGGCTCATCAATATTATATGCGACAACGCGCTGGTGACGGGATTCGGTTACCAGAAGAAGGTGATCACGTCGGCGATGGTCGAGGAAGTGGTGCAGGACTTGCTTATGAATCGCGCCTTGGAAATGCCCGGGCCGGGCGAGTCCTTGCCGGAGGACGTCAGCGAAGAGGCGGATCCGGGATCGGTGCTGACGAACGCATCGCCGGAAGTGAAGCGGGAGGCGCTGAGACTGTTGCTGGATTTCATTAACGACACGCGGTTGCAGGGGCTTGAGATGGACAAGGGCGCGGCCGGTGCCGCGCCGTCCAATGCGATCGCGATGGGCCAAAGCGGGGCGCCACGCCTGCTGCGGCAGCCGGGCGAGAACGGATGAGGAATCGGGCGTAATCGCCGAAGAGACTTATGTCGAAGATTTATGAAGCGCTTCAACTGGCGGGTCGGTCGCGCGACGAAGAGTCGCCGCGGATGGTCCATGCTGAGCTGGCGGAGATGCACTCCGCGCCGGAGCCCGGCCCGACGGTGCAGCGGCTGGTGCAGTTGTCTGACCCGGCGCCATTTCCGCTGCACCTCGAGCATACGATGACGGCGCTGTTCAACAGCATTTCGTCGCTGTTGCCGACGGCGAAAGGGCGGACGATTGAGTTCCTCTCGCCGCACAAGGGCGCGGGGACCTCGACCTTGATACGCGAATTCGCCAAGGTGGCGGCGGTGAAGTTGAAGAAGTCGGTGTTGCTGCTCGACGCGGACCACCATGCGCCGACGCAGACGAAGGAGTTTCAGATTCACCAGACCCAAGGCTGGGACGCGGTGCTGGATCGGCGCGAGCGGATCGAGTCGGTGCTGAATGCGGTGGAGGGCAGCCGGCTGACGGTGAGCCAATTACTGATGAACGAGTCGGCGCAGCCGCTGTTGTTTGAGTCGAACCAGTTTCGCGGGATGTTGACCCGGTTGAAGGAGACCTTCGACCTGATTTTGATTGATGCGCCGCCGGCGACGGACTACGCCGATGGCTTTGTGTTGGGATCGAAGGTGGACGGGATCGTGCTGGTGGCGGCGGCGGAAGAGACGCGCTGGCAGGCGATGCAGGACGTGACCCGGCGGGCGCAACTGATGGGCTGTAACGTGTTGGGCATGATTTTGAACAACCAGCGGTATCACATTCCGCAGGCGATCTACGACCGGATTTAGTGGCCGGCAGAGTGGAGTAGGGTTGAGATGAAGTGGTTTCAGTGGATAAAGAGCGCAGGGCGCGGGCTGGACGCGGTGGATCGCGCGTCGGGGCCGGGCGCCGCGGAGGGCTTCTTGGATCGCGAGGCTTTTGCGCGCGATCTTCAGCGTCATCGCGCGCTCTGCAACCGTGCGGGCGGGCAGTTTATCCTGATGGTATTTGACGTATCGTCCGCGGGTACGGCGCAGGCGCATCGCAAGGCCTTGGACAAGCTGGCCGGAGTGATCGTGCGCCGGGTGCGCGTGAGCGACGTGGCTGGTGTGTATGGCGTCGAGTCGCGCCGCCTTGGGGTGATTCTTCCCGACATGGACTTGGAGGGCGCGGCGCGCTTTCTGAAGGCGGTGGAAGAGTTGATGCGCGGGAGCATGAACGGAAGTTGGACGCCGGAGTTCAGATTGCTGTGCGAGATGTTTTCATACCCCGAACCGCTGGCCACGTTGGCGGTTGCGGAGAAGGAAGTCGCTGTGAAGGCGACGGCGAAGACGCACTAACGGGCGCCGGGATTTCAGGTCGATGACACGAGTGAAGCGGAAGCGGAGCGCGGAAGTTTTCATACGGGCGGTGCCTGTGTGGAAGCGCGCTGTCGACATCGCCGGGGCGTTGGTGCTGATCGTGCTTTCGGCGCCGGTGATGCTCGTGGCGGCGGCGTATATCAAGCTGGTTTCACCGGGTAAGGTGCTGTTTACGCAGGAGCGGATCGGGCGGGGTGGAGCGCCGTTTACGATTCTTAAATTTCGCACGATGCGGCCTGGGGCGGATGTCTCGACGCACAAGGAATATATGGCGGAGCTGATTCGCAACGGCGACGCGGCGGACAAGCCGATGCTGAAGTTGGACGGCGAGAACCCGGAGATCATTCCGCTGGGGAACGCGCTGCGGAAGTCGGCGGTGGACGAATTGCCGCAGTTGTTCAACGTGCTCAAGGGCGACATGAGTCTGGTGGGCCCGCGGCCGGTGATTCCGTATGAGGCGAAGGAATTTTTGCACTGGCACCACGGCCGCTTTGATGTGTTGCCGGGGCTGACGGGATTGTGGCAGGTGATGGGCAAGAACAATCTGACGTTTAACGAGATGGTCCGGCTGGACGTGCGGTATAGCCGCGAGCTGTCTCCTGCGCTCGATGCGCAGATTCTTTTTCGGACGCCGGCTGTCATACTTGGGCAGTTGGCGGGTGGTCTTTCGGGCCGCCGTAACGGCGTGACCCGGCCGGCGCAGGAAAACTAGGCGCGCGACGCGCCGGCGGATGGCCTCGCGTGAGCGGCGGCGGGCCGGGGGAAGGCCCAAGACGATGAGCGAGACGGACACGCGGAAAGTGCGGTTCGGCTCGGCGGTCCGTTGGGCCACGGTGATGAGTTGGGGCCAGGACGGGCTTTCGGCCGTCACGACTTTTGTCCTCGCGCTGATTCTCGGTCCCGACGACTTCGGCGTTGTCGTTGTCGCGCTGACGTTCGTGGGCCTGATCGAACTTTTCGTTTCGCAGGGTTTCGTTGGCGCGATCGTGCAGCGGCGCGAGCTCGATGAAATCGATCTCGATTCGATTTTCTGGATCACGGTCGTGCTCGGGCTGGTGCTGACGCTCGGCGGCGTGGCGGCGGGCGGCTTTGTCGCTGGCTTCTTCGAGGATCCCCGGCTGGCGCCGCTGGTGCAGGCGCTTTCCTTGTGCGTGTTGATTCGCGGGCTCACGGTGGTGCAGGAAGCGAAGCTGACGCGCGAGATGGATTTCCGGAGTCTTGCGGTGCGGACTAATTTTTCCGTGATCGCGGGGGCGATCGTGGGTATCGCGCTGGCGATCGGGGACGCGGGCGTCTGGGCGCTGGCGGGGCAGTCGCTGGCGCGGGGCGTGGCTGGGCTGGTCGTGCTGTGGCGTGCGGCACGTTGGACGCCGAAGCTGCGCGTGCACGCGGCGCATACGCGCGAGATCGTTGTTTTCTCCATTAAGTATTTTCCGGCAACGCTTTTCGACTACCTGGGCTCGCAGGCGGAACCCTTAATCATCGGGAAGTTTTTCGGCGCGCAGGCGGTGGGCATCTACCGGTTGGTGATGCGGCTGTTGGAACTGGTGATTACGGTGGTCACTCGCGCACTGTGGTACGTGGCCTTTCCATATTTCGCGGAGGCCAAGGGCGACATCGCCAAGCTGCGGACGCGCGTCTCGGATTGTCTCCGGTATTCGGCCCTGTGTTCGCTGCCGGTGCTGGCGATCCTCGGGCTGGAGAGTCCGACGCTGGTCCATCTGCTCGGGCCCAAGTGGGCGCAAGCGACGGACGTGGTGCGGATTCTGTGTGTGTATGGCGCGCTGAGATCGTTGACGCTTTTTGTGGGGCCGCTGCTGCTGGCGCTCGGGCGGCCGCAGGCCTTCTCGGTCGTGATGGGTGCGCAGGTGTTTATATTGTGCGCGGCTTTCGGCGCGGCGGGGGTATTTTTGTCTTCCGCGGAGATGCAGGCGCAGGTTTCGGGGATCGCGTGGGCGCGCGTGGGGGTGTACGCGGCCGTGTTTCTTCCGGTGGCAATCTGGGTGATGGTTCGATACTCGGGCGCGTCGTTTTTTTCGCTCGGTGCGGCCGTCTTGCCGGGCATCGCGGTTGCGGCTTCAGTGGCGGCGGTGCAGATGGGGCTGGAGCCTGTGACGCGGTGGGCCGGTGCGCCGCCGCTGGTGGGCTTCGCGGTTCGGATGGCGGCGGTGGGTGTCGTGTGCGGGCTTGCGGTCTTCGCCGCTGATACTAGCGTGCGCACGGCGGTGGGCCGGATGTTTCAGCCGAAGCTGGCGGTGCCGGCCGGCGGCACGCAAGCGGGTGAACCATGAGCGCGAGTCCGCTGGTGAGTGTGATTATGCCCGCGTATAACGCCGGCGCGTTCCTTCGTCCTGCGGTGGAGAGCCTGTTCGCGCAGACGCACGTGAATTGGGAGCTGATCCTGATCGATGACGGCAGCACGGACGGCAGCGTGGAGGCGCTGGCGGATCTCGATGACCCGCGAATCCGGCGGTTCCGCCAGAAGAACTCGGGAAAACCGGCGGCGATGAACCGGGGATTGTCGCTGGCGCGCGGGGAATTTTATGCTCTTTTGGACGCCGATGATCTGAGCGAGCCGACGCGGCTGGAGCGGCAGGCGAGTTGTCTGGCGGCGAACCCGGAGGCGGCGGGGTTTTTCTGCGGTCACTATTTGATCCTGGAGGGGCGGAGGTTGGCGCCGACTTTTCGGGCGAAGTCTACGACCGAGTGCGCGCGGGACATTGCGGCGGGCCGGATGCCGGGCCACGATCCGACGGCGATGTATCGGATGTCGATGGTGAGAGAGGTCCGGTATTCGGAGGACTTGGCGATCGGCGAGGGCTTCGATTACATCATGCGGGTGGGGGAGCGGTTTCCGCTGCTGGTGCTGGGCGAGTGTTTGTATGGGTATCGCGTCCACGCGCAATCGCTGACGAAGAAGAACCCGAGCTATCGCAACCGTCTGATTCAGGAGGCCTTCAACCGGATGTACGATCGCCGGGGTGAAGCGCGCCGTGCTGCGCCGGGTTTGGATCGCGGATCCGGCGGGCGTCTGCGCGATGCGGACAACGATATGGTCTCGCACTTTACGACGAGCGTGGCGGACCAGGTCCTGGCGGGGCGGCGTGGGGGCGCGGTGAGCACGGGTCTCGCGTGTTGGCGGCTGCACCCCGCGAGCGCGTATTACGCCAAGCCGCTCCTATATGCGATGACTCCGCAGGTCCTGATGAAGGTGTATCGGCGCGTGAAAGAGTGGCGGACCGAGGCGCGCTTGGTGCGGGAGTCGGCCGCGCGAAGGGAGCGCGCGCGATGATTTTCATCACGCTCTGTGTCGCGATGGGCGCTTCGATCGCCGTCTGGGTGATTCGGCCGATTACCGGCTTGCTGGTCTATCTGGCGGTGACGTGTCTGTATCCGCAATATCTTGCGGTCAGCATCGGGACGATTGATTTGTCCACGGGCCGGATTATTGTGCTGGTGCTCTTGCTCCGGATATTCACGCGCCGTCTCGACCCGGTGTTGATGCGTGTGCGTTGGACGGACGTGTTGGTGCTGGTTACTTTTGGATGCTCTGTGCTCGCGTTCTTGACGAACGAGGACGCGGCCAAGGTGGCCGAACGCGAGGGCGGGCTGTTCTTCGATACGGTGCTGGCCTATGCTTCGGCGCGGTTGACACTTCGGACGCGGGAAGATGCGTATTCCTTGATGCGCGGGCTTGTTTTTATTGGGATACCGCTGGCGGTGATTGGTGTGAACCAGTCGTTGACCGGATTCAACCCCTACGGTTGGATGCGCGAATACAGCCCCTTCGGTCTGAAGGAGCAGGAAATGCGCGTGCGCTTTGGTCTCTACCGCGCGGACGGTTCCTTCGGAAACAAGATTCCTTTTGGATTGTTTTTCGCGATGCTGGTTGCGCTGAACGCGGCGTTGTACTTTGCGCGCCGGCAGCACTTGGTCCGTTTTATGTTTCTCCAGGGGATTCTCATTGCCGGACTGATCTCGTCGATGTCGAGCGCCCCTTTGTTCGCACTGGTTTCGTTGACGGCGTTCATTGTTTCGTTTCCGGTCCGGCGCGCGTGGCCGTATTTGGCGTTCCTGGTGGTCGGGGTCTGTTCGGTGATCGAGTTGGCGAGCGATCGGCACTTCTATCATGTGCTGACGCGGCTGGCGCTGAATTCGAACACGGCGTATTACCGCATCCAGTTGATGGAGGAGGCCTTCGGCGGCGGGATGACCGGCCATTGGTTGACCGGCTACGGCTATGTGGGGCTTGCGGCGGACTTCGGGCGTAACGGGTTTAATTGGGTTCACGCGGATTTGGTGAACGTGTATATCTACCGGCTGGCGACGACGGGTATCGTAGGTGTGGTTCCGTTTGTTTTGCTGAACATTCATTACTACTGGTGCTTGTATCGCGGCGGGCGCGCGGCGGTTTCGCTGGAGGATCGGTGGGCCGTGTGGTGCATCAGTGCCGGGGTCATCGGGTGGAACATCGCGTTAATGACGGTCGGCGCGCTGGCGCAGACGAACAGCCTGATGTACGTTGTGATCGCCCTTGCCAGCGGGAGCGCGATGATCTTCGGCGCGGACTCGATCGAGGCGTCCGACACTGGCCCGGCGTCGGATGAGACCCCGCAAGCGGCGACCAACCGGCCGTTTGTGCAGCGGTGACGGCGGTGGGCGAAAATCCGAGCGTGGACCTCAGCGTTTCGATTGCGAACCGGAACGGAAAGGATTTTCTGAGAGGGTGCTTGGCGTCGATCCGGTCGGGCACGCGGCGCATTTCGTACGAGATTGTGGTGGTGGACAACGGATCGACGGATGGATCGCGCGAGATGTTGCGCGATGAATTTCCCGAGGTGCGGGTGGTCGCCAACGAGACGCCTCGCGGGTATGGCGCCTCGCACAATCAAGGCTTCGAGGCGTCACGCGGACGGTATTTTCTGGTGCTGAACAACGACATGACGGTGCGCGACGGCGCGTTCGATGCGATGGTGGAGCGGATGGGGCGCGGCGATAACGTGGGTCTGCTTGGGTGTCGATTGTTGAATCCGGACGGGACGATGCAGGTGTCGTGCGGGCGCGAATCGAGCGTGTTGCGGATGATTGCGGACGATCTGCTTCCGGCGCGGGTGCAGGCGG
>VFKU01000748.1 GCA_009885415.1 Rhodothermota bacterium | reverse complement strand
GGTCCAACCCAAGGATGATCCGCTTGCCCTTCTCGTCGCGTTTGTCCGTCGCCTTATAGAAGCCGCCGCCGGTCTTGTCCCCGAGCATCTTTTTCTCGGCCATCTTCTGCAGAAAAGGCGGGATCTGCATCAGCGCGATCTGCTCGTCCTTCGGGCAGTTATCGCGCACATTGCCGACCACGCTCACCAGCGTATCGAGTCCGACCAAGTCCGCCGTGCGGAAGGTCGCCGACGACGCGTGGCCCACGGCCGGCCCCGTCACCGCGTCCACTTCCTCGACGCTCAGGCCGTCCTTCTGCATCTCATACGCGATGTACTGCGAGCCGAATGTCAGGATGCGGTTCGCGATGAAGTTCGGCGTGTCTTTCGCGTAGACCACGCCCTTGCCGAGTTCGTTTTCGAGAAACGCCGCCATAAATGAAATGATCGCCGGGTCCGTCTTCGGCGCGGGGATGATCTCCACGAGTTTCAAGTAGCGCGGCGGATTGAAAAAGTGCGTCCCGAGGAAATGTCGCTGCATGTCCTCGTCCATCGCGCTGACCATCGACTTCAGCGGAATCCCGCTCGTGTTCGATGACAGGATCGTCCCCGGCGTCCGGTGCTTCTTCACCTGCTCGAAGACCTTCAGCTTGATCTCCAGCCGCTCACTCACCACCTCGATGATCCAGTCGCAGCCCGCGATCCTCGGCATGTCGTCCTCGAAATTGCCGATCTCGATCCGGTCGAGGTACGAGGCGCGATAAATAGGCGAGGGCTTCACCTTCGACAAGTTCGCTTTGCTCTTCGCCGCGAACTCGTTCCGCTTCGCCTTGATTTTCTTGTCCGCCTCCGAAAGATTCGGCGGCACGATGTCCAGCATCAAACTCGGAATCCCACAATTGGCCAGGTGCGCCGCAATCGCGCCCCCCATCACCCCCGACCCCAGCACTGCAACCTTCGAAATCGTCGGCATAAGCACGCGCTCCTTTCATTCGTGCGAAATTAGTCTATATATTAACAATTTGGTCAATACTATGCTGTGTCCTGTGCTCTAATCAACACGCTCTGGAGTGGATCATCAAAGTGTTGCTCTGGAATGAATCGATGACCGTCCTCAATTCTTGTTTTTGTCATAGTACACAGGTAGCTTAGTTTTAGGGTTGGTAGAGGCCGCAATTGGAGGTGTCGCGATGAACTTCGGACTGATTACTTCGTGTCGCGTGATCGCTCGCGGATCAATTTACCTGTTTGCGGCGGCTGTGCTTTGGGGATGGATTGGTCTCAGCAGTTCAGTTGCACAGATTTCCAACGAGACGGAAGAACAGAGCGCGGGGGAGAAAACCGAAGATTCAAAAAAGATAGATGCGCCTAAAGCTTGGCGCGAACGGGCGGCCAAGTCGAGAGCAAAGATCGAGGCAGACAAACCGGAATACGATCGAATCAAGGTGCTATACGAAATCATCAGTCCGTATCGCGAGATTCGTCGGCGTTTATTCCACGAACGCGATTTCTCATTCGCAGAGGCGGAGTTGCCGAAGTTGCTCACTAAAATTTCCGATCCGCTCGCGGCCTTCCAATATAGCGATGCTATTAGCGGTCTTGGCACCTTGACTGTCGACAAAGACCCTGAAGACTTGCGGGCCATAATGAAGGAGTGGACCGAGGCGATGCCGGACTCCCATTATGCGTGGCTGATGCGCGGAGTGCTGGCCGTTCGATACGCATGGTACTGGCGGGGGAATGGATTCGCATCGACAGTGACAGATGAAGGCTGGGCTCAATTTCGCTCGGCGATGGGCGAGGCTAAGAACTACTTAACGCACGCTTATGAACTAGCGCCAACGGATCCAGAGAGTTCGTACTGGCTAATGGAAGTATGCAAGGCAAGCAGCGGCTCAAGATCCGAGTTCGAGTCGTACTTTAAGCGGGTTACAGATCTGGTACCTTCTCATATTAGTGCGCATCTGGAAAAATATGAATATCTCCGCCCAGCGTGGTCCGGGTCTTGGCCCGAGTGTCGGGCGTTTGTGGATTCGTTGGATGAAAAGATTGCGGAACAGGGTCGCCCGATCTTGTTGGTTGCCAAGTACTCTACGCTAATTCGCATGGAGGATGAGATTAACGGTAAGCCGAGTGAACAAGTTGAACGTCAGCGACTCAGAACTTGGCTTGACGTTCGCAAGGCATGGCTTGATCACTGGCCCGATGATCCTACTGTACATGCGTACTATCTCATTCAGTTGACCAAGAGCAAGCGCTACGACGAG
>VFKU01000544.1 GCA_009885415.1 Rhodothermota bacterium | reverse complement strand
GCGCGCGCAGCGCGGCCGCCTCGGCATCCTTCTGATCCGCTTGCTGACGCAAGGCTGTGGCCTGGGTCCCCAAATCGGCCTCGGCCGCTTTGAGTTCCTTGACCCGCGCCAACAGCACGTCGGGGCCGACGGCGGCCATCTGCTCGATCACCGCGTTCACATCCGGCGCGGCGGGCGCCGCCGGTGCCGCAGGCGCGTCCTGCGCCCAAGCGAACGGCGCGGCCAGCATCAGCGCGGTAAGAATCCACTTCGTCATCGCACGACTCCTTATCCTTTAATGATTGAACACAAATTCCTTGGAATTGAGCACGCTCCAATACACGTCTTCGAGCGCTGCCTTGCGATCCGGCGCCGCGTTCACATAGGCCGCGAGCTGGGTCATCTCTTCGCCCGTCGGCTGCCGCGCAAAGGCCGCCGCATACAGCTCCGTCAGCGCGGCCTCCGTCGGCGCGTTCGCCGCCACCGACGTCTCCAAGCGCCCCGCCGGCGTCCGAATCGCCGTCGTCATCGTATCGCCGTTGATCAGGTGCAAGGCCTGCGCCAAGGTCGGCTCGCTGCGCCGCTCGCAGGCACAGGCCGTATCGCGCACCGGTCGACCGAAGACCTCGAGAAAATAGTTCCCGCTCGGGCCGTCGGCCACTTGCACCGCGCGCGCGCCGATCGGCAAGGACCCGAACTTCACCTTGCTCCCCGTCACCTGGCTCACGGCGTCGAGCAGCATCTCACTCGGCAGCCGCCGGACCTTGGCATAGGCGAAATTGCGCAGGTCGGACGCGGCCTCCGGCGATGGCGTGGTGGACATCTGGTAGGTGTTGGACGTGCAGATGTCGCGGATCAGTTTGCGCAGGTCGTAGTTGTAGCTCACCAGCCGCCGGCCGAGTTCGTCGAGCAGTTGTGGATTGCTCGGCGGATTGCTCACGCGCACGTCGTCCACGGGATCGATGATCCCGCGTCCGAAGAAATGCTGCCACACGCGGTTCGCCACGTTCTTGGCAAACCACGGGTTCTTGTCCGAGGCCAGCCACTCCGCCAGCACCACGCGACGATCGCGGCCCGCGAGATCCGGTACGGCGTCGCCGAG
>VFKU01000403.1 GCA_009885415.1 Rhodothermota bacterium | reverse complement strand
GCTGGCGGCCTTCGATCCGCGCAAGGCGGTGTTTGTGGACACCGAGACGACGGGGTTGATGGGCGGGACGGGGACGGTGCTTTTTTTGGTGGGGGTCGGATATTTCACTGAGAATTCGTTCCGTCTCGACCAGTGTTTCATGCGCGACTACGACGACGAGGGGCCGATGCTGGCCTATCTCGACGGCCTGTTCAGCCGGGCGGAGGCGCTGGTGAGTTACAACGGGAAGACTTTCGATTTGCCGCTGTTGCGGACGCGGTTCATCACGAACCGGGTGCCGTTCCGGCTGGATGGCGCGATGCATTACGACCTGGTGCACGCGGCGCGGCGTTTTTGGAAAAAGCGCTTGGGCGATTGCAGTTTGGGCAGCGTCGAGCGGAACATTCTCGGCCTGAGCCGGCACGGCGATGTGTCGGGCGCGGAGATTCCGGCGCTGTGGATGAACTATTTGCGCACGCGGGATGCGCGGCCTTTGGCGCCGGTTTTTTATCACCACAAGATGGACATTTTATCGCTGGTATCGCTGACGGGGCTCTTGTCGCAGAAAATGTCGGAACCGGCGGGTCAGGGATTCGAGCACCACGAAGACCGGCTGTCGCTGCTGCGTTTGCAGATGCGGCGCAAGGAGTATGCGCAGGCGGTGGAGACGGCGGAACGGCTGCTGGAGGCGTTGGCGGACGAGGCGCTGATGGCGGAGTGCCTCGAACTTGCGGCGATGGCCGCGAAACGCACGCAGGCCTGGGAGCGCATGGAGCAGTACTACGGGCTGCTGATTCAACAGCGACCGAGTCATTTGCTGGCGCGCGTGGAGCTCGCCAAACACCTCGAGCACCGACGAGGGAATTTGCCGGAGGCGATTCGCGTGTGCCGGGAGGGATTGCAACTGCACGAGACGCGGACGGGCTTAGGGCCGATCCTCCTCCCCGTCGCGGGCTTGCGGAATCTTGAGGTGCGGGTGGCGCGGATCGAGAAGAAACTGAATCGCGGGGCGTCGAAACCGGGTGCGGAAGACGAATTGAGCGAGAATTTCGACGCTGATTGACGTCTGAGTAGCTCTCGGTAATACCCTTTGATTAGTTTTTGGGGGACAGGTCAGGCCCGCTGCTTCCACATTATGCGACCTTTGTGAATCAGGCGCGGGTGGTGAAGGTGAAGACGGGGCCTTTGTGACGTGGGGAGTCGGTGCGGGTTTCGGCGAAGTTGCCTTGGGTGTAGCGGGTGATGGTTTCACGCCAGAAGGCGCGGGCGATGGTGTTGGCGTCGATGACGCGGACTTCCCAGGGGCCGGCGTGGCGCGCGAAGAGTTGTTGGGCCGCAGACGCGCCGACGCCGCGTTTGCGCCAGGCGCGGACGATGAAGAATTGAGTGAGGTCGTTGATGGCGAGATCGTGCGCGAGGAAGCTGCCGCGCGTGAGGATCGCGAAGCCGGCGAGTTGTCCGTCGGCGCGGATGAGGAAGGTCTCGTGCGCGGGGCCGAATTGTTCTTCGATGAATTCGCGGTGGCCGAAGAACCCGTCATCGTCGAGAGGGACGTCGTCGAATTCGCTGAAGTCGTACAAGTAAAGCTGCATGAGCCGGCGCAGGGTGGGCTGATCGTCGGGGGTGGCGGGGTGCAGAGTCACTAGGGGCGTTGGCATGGGCTAAACCCTACAGCATTTTTACCACCGATGAACACCGATGGATCGTGATGGGATTTGGTTTTCGCACGGTCATTGGTGTTTATCAACGTCCATCGGTGGTTGATTTCGGCTAGAAATGCCGCGAGGTGCCGTACCACTTTGAGCCGCCGTGGTCGAGGTGGAGGACGGGGAGGCCGGAGAGGCGCAGCTCCGGTCCGAAGTGTTTTCGCATTTCGATGCTGAATTGCCAGTCGGCGCCTTCGAAGTGGTCGGCTTCGAAATAGTGGACGGTGTCGAGGCAGCGGCGGCGGACGACTTGGCAGAATCCGATGGGCACGCCGTCGGCTTCGCGGTGGCGGAATTCGCCTTCGGTGGCGAGGAGTCGGTCCCAACATTCCCAGGGGCGAAGTTCGCCGAGAAGCACGCGCGCCGTCGTTTCGCGGCTGAGGAGTTTGCGGCCGTCGGGCACGACGAAGTTGGCGTCGGCGCCGCGCGCGAGGATTTCCTGAAAAAAGTTTGGAGGGAGGACCGTGTCTGCGTCGAGGAGGACGACCCACTCGCCGGTGGCTTTTTGCAGGGTCTCGTTGATGAGAAAGCCTTTCGCGCGGGCCTTGCGCTCGTTGAAGGTGGAGCGGTGGATCGTGAGGTCCGGGTAGGCGAGCGCGAGTGCTTCGATCACGTCGTCGGTGGGGTCGACGTCGGGGACATAGGCGACGAGAATCTCGATGTCGGAGTGATCGATGCCTTGCTGGTGAGCGATGGCTTGCAGGACGGTCTGCAATCGACGCGCGTATTTCACGCAGACGGTGACGACGCTGAACTTGGGCGCGGGGCGATCGGCCGCGCGCACCGCGCGCTCGTTCCAGACGGCGACGTTCTGCGTCACGATGGAGTCGTCGATGTTCCAGAGGCTGATGCGCGGCTCAAGGCGATCGCCCAGGCGCAGCGGGACGTGGTAGTGGCCTTCGAAGGCGATGGGGCGCACGACTTCGCCGTCGCGCAGGAGGACATAGCGGCCGTCTTTTTCGACGTGCAGCACGATCTGGTGGCGGTAGCCGTCCATTGGGCAGACGAGTTTGCACTCGCGGCCGAGGCTGAAGCCGGCATATTCTGCGATGCCGCCGCCGACGATGAAGGAGAGCGTGAAGGGGGGATCGAGTGTCGCGAGCGGCGTGCTGAGTTTTTCGGTGTTGGTGAAGCCGAACCAGCGCACGCCGCCGGGAAGTTGGTGGCACCACTGGCCTTCGGTCTTGTACTCGAAGGAATCGATCTCGCGGTCGGGCGGGCGCGCGTCCATGATCGCGCGGGCGCGCTCGGCGAGATCGGCGAAGGTGGCGGCGGAGTCGAGGCGGTCGCGGTCGACCTCGTCGTAGTACTTCGGCTGGTGCAGCGCGAAGTGGAGAGGATTCATCACAATCTCGCCGTCTTGCGGGGAGACCTCGGCGCCGGGCAGTGCGCGCTTGAGTTCGGGCGATTCGTGGTCGCAGATATGGCGCAGGCTGCAGATGCCGCAAAGGGGGCCGAGGTGGTGAATGGCCTCGCGACGGCGCCGATCTAAGGTCCGTTGCGCGCGAGTCTCCGTTTCGGGCGGCGAGGCCGCAGGCACGCTGCGTGCCAGGCGCAGGTGGCGCGTGAGTTTGTGCCAGGCGACGATGCGTGAGCGCAGCCAGGGGGACTCCAG
>VFKU01000395.1 GCA_009885415.1 Rhodothermota bacterium | reverse complement strand
GTGCTTGACATCGTAGCCGTGCTTGGCGACGTCGCCGGCGAGCGCGGTCATGAGCGCTTCGTTTGAGGCGGGATTCGAGAGGCGGAGATCGTCGACCGGCTCGACGAGGCCTCGGCCCATGAAATTTTTCCATACGCGGTTGACGAGCGCGCGGGTGAAGTAGGGGTTTTCGGGCGAGGTCATCCAGCGCGCGAGTTCCTCGCGGCGATCGCCGGTGAAATTCGCCGCGAGGGCCACGCCGTCGAGCGGGCGGGGCGGCATGGGCCGGCCGAGGCGCGGGTGGACGAGGTCGCCGAATTGCGCAGGGACGACGTCGATGCCGCCGTCTTCGCTGTTTTTCAGCTTGACGCGCGCGAAGAGGTTCGCCATGCCGTAGTAGTCGTCCTGCGTCCACTTTTCGAGAGGATGATTGTGGCAGCGCGCGCAGGTGATGGACATGCCGAGAAAGGTGAGCGAGGTCGTCTCGGTGAGGTCGGTGATTTCCTTGTGCATGGCGAAGTAGTTCGCCGGGCCGCCCGAGCGCGTGTCGCCTTTCGCGGTGAGGATTTCGGTGGCGAAGGCGTCCCAGGGTTTGTTCGCGGCGACGCTCTCGCGGATGTAGCGATAGAAGGATTGCAGGTCGGGCCCGCCGAGATTCCGCGACGAGAGGAGCAGCAGGTCGGACCATTTGTAGGTCCAATAGTCGACGAACTCGGGGCGATCGAGGAGCGCGTCGATCAGCTTTTCGCGTTTACCGGTCTCTTCGCTAGCGACGAAGGCTGCGGTCTCTTCGGAGGTGGGCAGCACGCCGATCGCATCGAGGTAGGCGCGGCGAATGAAGGTCGCGTCGTTGGCGTTTTCGGCGGGGGCGATCTGTAGCGCTTCGAGCTGCTGGAGAATGAGATCGTCGATGAAAGTATTTCGCTGGGCGGCGGCGAAGCGATCGGCGGGGACGGGCGTCGCGCGCGGCACGGTGAGCTCGGAAGAGGCGACCCGGCTCGAGTACCACACGGAGATCGAGGCCGCGCCGGGGCCCTGGACAGTGACGAGGCCGAGCGGCTCGACGGTGGCGACGGACTCGTCGGTCGTGTCGAATTTCGCCCAGCGGGTCACGTCTTCATATTTGCCGTCGGTGTAGTGCGCGCGGACGAGGATTCGCTGGGTGGCGGCATTTTCGAGCGTGGCAAGTTTTGGGAAGGTCTCGATGCGATTGACGCGGACATCGTCTTCACGGGCGGAAGGGGCGCCGGCGCGAATCCAGTCGAGGAGAATCGCGTAGGCCTCGGAGTCCGTCTCGAAACGCAGGCCGCCTTCGTGCGGGACGGCCATGGTCGGCTTGAGGAGCATGAGGCTTTGCTCGGGCTCTGCCGGCGACACGCGACGGCCGTTGGCCTGGCGCGTGAGCATTTTGTGGTCCCACTCGGGATCGTAGCCGCGCAGGGAGAGTTTGAGCCCGTTCTTTCCGGCGGCGGCGCCGTGGCAGGCGCCGGTGTTGCAGCCCATTTTGTAGAGGACGGGCTGGACGTGGTTTCGGAAGCTGCGCTCGAAGGGTTGATCGGCGCCGGAGACGTGGACGGTGGCGGTCGCGGAGGCGCCGTTTGCGGTAGCGGTGATCGTGGCGTCGCCGTTGGCGATCGCGCGGACGCCGCCGAGGGCGTCTACCGTCGCGACGGCGGGATCGGAGGAGGTGAAGGTGGCGTCATGCGACAGGTCGCCGAGGTAGAGTCCGCCGTTCGCGCGTTCGAGGGTGAGGCCGTGGAAGGCGCCGGCGTAGTCGAGGGTGATCGAGGCGGGGATGAGGGCGAGGGTGGCATCTTCAGCGCGGAGTTGGGGCGCGGCGAGGAGGGCGACGATCAGGGTGATGATGCGGGGCAGTTGGTTGACGAGATTGCTTCGTCGGCCGGTATGGAGGATTTGCTCGCGGAGGCGGATCGTTGGTCCGGCCTCCTCGCAATGACGATCTATTTTCTCATTGCGAGGACGAGTGTCGCGAGACTCATTTTTCTTGAGAGAGGTTTTCACAGCAGCTCGCTGATCGGCTTGACGCCGTAGTCGACGACGGGGATCGGACGTTTGCCGGGCCCGGGGAGTTCGGTTTCGAGGTCGATGCCGAGGCACTGGTAGACGGTGGCGACGACTTCGGCGGGGGCGACGGGGCGCTCGACGGGGAAGGCGCCGATGTCGTCGGTCTTGCCGACGACGCGCCCGCCTTGTATGCCGCCGCCGGCCATGAGGATGGACCAGACTTGGGGCCAGTGGTCGCGTCCGCCGGCGGGATTGATCTTCGGCGTGCGGCCGAATTCGCCCATGGCAACGATCATGGTGGACTCGAGCATGCCGCGCTGCTTGAGGTCTTCGAGGAGCGAGGAGAGGCCGTGATCGAGCATGGGGCCGACGAGGTCGCTGTAGGCTTCGATGGGGCTGAAGGGGGCGGAGCCGTGGATGTCCCAGGTGATTTCGTTGAAGACGGTCTCGAACATATTGACGGTGACGAAGCGGACGCCGCGCTCGATGAGCCGGCGCGCGAGGAGGCAGCTCTGGCCGAACTTGTTGTAGCCGTAGGCCTGGCGCAGGACTTCGGGTTCGGCGCTGAGGTCGAAGGCCTCGCGCGCGGTGGGCGAGGACATGAGCGTGTAGGCTTGCTGGAAATTTTCGTCGAGCAGCCGCGCGTCTGGATTGGCTTCGAGTTGCGCGACGGATTCGTCGACGATCTCGCGGAGTTTGCGGCGGCGTTCGACACGAACCGCGCCCATATAGTCCGGTGGCAGCAGATCGGGCACTTTGAAATCGGGTTTGTCGGGCTCGGCGTTCAGGATGAAAGGGTCGTAGGCCTTGCCGAGGAATCCGGCGCTTTGCCCGTGCGGCATGTTTCCGCCGGTGTTACCGATGGGACGCGGCATGAGGACGTGGGGCGGCAGACCGTTTTGCGAACCCTTGAGTTTGCCGACGACGCAGCCGGCGTGCGGCTGTTCGAGGCCGTTCTGAAAGAGGCGGCCGGTCTGCATCATTTGGTGGCCGGTGTCGTGGACGCCGGCGGCCTTGTGGTTGAGCGTGCGGATGAGCGAGAACTTGTCGGCGTGATTGGCGAGGTTCGGGAAGATTTCGGAGATTTGGATGTCCGGGCAGTTTGTGCGGATGGGTTTGTAGGGCCCGCGGATCTCGGAGGGGGCGTCGGGCTTCATATCGAAAGTGTCGAGTTGGCTGGGGCCGCCGACGAGGAAGAGGAAGATGCAGTTGACGTCTTTTTCCTTGGAGACGGCGCCGGCGGCCTGGAGCTGGAGGAAGCCGGGCAGGGTGAGGCCGAGGTAGGCGAGTGCGCCGGCATGGAGGAAATCGCGTCGGCTCATGCCGTCGCAGAATTCGACGGGGGTGCGCGCGTCTACTCGCAGCATGGCTTCAGCCTCCAAGGGGCGGGCCGCAGCGAGGCCCACCTGCCGGGATTCTAGGCCATTTCGGCGGGGGCCTCAACCCCGGGAACGGCCTCCAAAGGGCCACTACCGAGGCGAGACGCAGTCGTGGCGCAAAAAACAGGCACGACAGGGGCATTGGCCGTTGAACCTTTTGTGCGGCCGCTGTAGACTTTAGGCGCGTCGGCAATCGTTGCGGGCGCGATGCGAGTCACAGTCGGCATCACAGTTCACGGCGGGTGGGGGCCCGCGTTCGCGTTTTTTCGCCCAAGGATATCGATGGATCTTTTTCATTTGGCGGCGGAGCGCGAGTATCCGGGCAAGGAATCCGTGAACACTTAACGAGGGGAGCGATCACGCGATGCAACGAACACTTTCTTTGGTAGTGGCCACGGTCCTGTTTTGTTTTTCTCTTCCTGCGCTCGCCGATTTGCAGGAGGTGAAGGTCGGCGGCTCGCTTCGCATTCGCGGCAATTGGTACAGCGAGCAGAGTTCACCGCTGACCTTCGACAAGGATTTGCAAAGCGACCAACTGTTCGTCGAGCAGCGGACGCGCGTGAATGTGTCGGCGACCTTCACCGACGATGTGAACGCGTTCATCGAATTGGACAGTTACAACGTGTTTGGCGACACCTTTCGCGGGCTGGACGGATCCGACGGTTTGTATGGCGTCGACAACGGCAGCGGGACCGCTGTGAATTTTTATCAGGGCTACATCGAGGTGAAGGACCTGTGGGGCACGCCGATCAGTATGCGGGTCGGACGTCAGGAGATTCAGCTCGGCAGCGAGTTTCTCGTGGGCAACAACGACACGAGGTCGCGGTTCCGCGGACTTTCTTTCGACGGCATCACACTGAGCAGCCATTTCGGCGATTTCAAACTGCGCTCGTGGTACACGGAGCTGGTGACCAACAATAACCCGCTCCGGCTCGAGTCGTCGGGCGACATTTGGTTCCACGGAATGCAGGGTTCTTACGACGGGTTCGAAAATATGACGATCGAGGTCTACGCAATTCACTATGCCCAAGCGCTTACGGGCCCCTTGGCGTCCGCGGGCTTCATTAGCGCGATGGACTTCTATACCCTGGGCGCGCGGTTTGCCGGGACACGCAGCCACTTCGATTGGGACGTGGAAGGCGCGTATCAGCTAGGCGACTCGGGCCGGGCGGACGTGCCCGGAGTGAGTTCCGAAGATGTCAACGCCTATGCGATTACGGGGAAGGCAGGATACACTTTCGATGTCAGAATGCAGCCTCGCTTGTTTGTGAACGGCGTTTATCTCAGCGGAGACGACGAGGGCCGCGCGTTCAACCGCCTTTTCTCCGACCACGAGTACAGCCAGTTCATCGATTCGACGGACATGAGCAACGTCTGGCTGCTGGGCGGGGGTGTCGGCGCGCAGGTGACCGAGTCGATCGGTCTGGCTGTGGAGGCGACTTACTTCCAGGCGGTCGAGGACTTCGGCGCGGCAGACAACAACGTGGGCGTCGAAGCAGCCGTGAGTGCGACGTACCGCTACAGCGAGGACCTCTCGTTCACGGCGGGCTATGCGCACTTCTTCGCCGGAAGCGGAGTCGAGGACGGGTTGCGCATCAGCGCGAGCGGCGCCACATCGATCGGCGGTTCCGGGCAGAGCGACGATCTGGATTACGTATTCCTTGAGACCTCTATCTCTTTTTAGACGGTCCCGCGCGTGCGGGTTTCCAAACCGCGCGGGCAAGACTATAAATTGATACCAGGATTCGGTGGCGGGTCGTGGCCCGCCGTTCAGGAGCGACTTATGTCTCTGAATGTCTTGCGGTTTTCGGCGCTTGTGTTCACGCTCAGCTTGTGGACGCTTTCGGCGTTGGCGGAGCCGGCGGGGCGCAGGGCCGGGCATGTGTTCATCATCAGCCTGGACGGCGGGAAACCGGCGGTGATTCACCAGAGCGCGATGCCGACGCTGATGGCGAAGGCGGGCGAAGGCGCAGGGACGTGGGAAGCGCAGACCGTGTTTCCGAGCATCACGCTGGTGTCTCACACCTCGATGCTTACGGGCGTCGGGCCGGAGAAGCACCATGTGAACTGGAACGACTGGATTCCGAGCAAGGGCCTGATTGCGTCGCCGACGGTGTTTGCGTTGGCCGAGAAACAGGGAGCGAACACGGCGCTCTTCGCGGCGAAGGAGAAATTCAACCACTTGAATTCGCCCGGCACGATCGACGGATTCGCCGTGCTGGAGGATCCCGCCCCGAGGGTCGCTCGCGTGGTGGGCGCGTATATCGTGGAGAAGAAGCCGAACCTTTGCTTTATTCACTTCGCCGACCCGGACAGCGCGGGGCACAAGTACGGGTGGGGATCGAAGGAGCAGATTCAGGCTTTCGCGGATTCGGACGCGGGGATTGCGATTATCGTGGAGGCGATCGCGGCGGCAGGAATCGCGGAGGAGAGCGTGGTGATCGTCTCCGCGGACCACGGCGGCCATGAGAAGACGCACGGGAGCAAGTCGCCCGAAGACATGATCATTCCCTGGATTGTGTGGGGCAAGGGCGTGAAAAATGGATTCACGATTACGGCCCCGGTCACGACGTACGACACTGCGGCGACGGCGCTCTGGCTTTTGAACGTGCCGATTCCGGCGGATTGGGATGGCAAGCCGGTGGTTTCGGCTTTCGAGGGTGTGGACGAAGGAAAGTAACACCACATCACAGCGCGATGGAGGGCGGCCCCCGTGGTCGCCCCTACTTTTTTACATCGGTTATTCCGGGCCGGATTTCGGAGGCTCGTCCTGGGGGTGAATCAAGTTTTTTAGACTTTCGAAAGGCCGAAAACCCAGATCGGGATCGGTGTGAGCGTCACGGGTCGAAGCGTCGTGATATCCACTCGCGGCGGATTTTTGATGTTCGTCGTCGTGGCAGTAGAGACACAACAACTCCCAATTGCTGCCGTCAGGCGGGTTGTTCATGTGGTTGTGATCTTTGTGATGCACGGTGAGTTCGCGCAGGCGTTTGCCGGAGAACTCGCGTCCGCAGCGTCCGCAAATGTGCGAGAAAATTTTCAGCGCGCGTTCGCGGTACCCGAGTTGTTTCTCGAGTTTCTCCCGCTGTAACGCGGCGAGTAGGCGCGTCTGCGTTTCCGTATCCGGCCGTTTCTTGTTGGGCGTCATGGAGGGCCCTCGGGCTCGACCTGATGATTATAGCGCCAGGTCGCGCGGGTATCTCTTCCGTCTGCGCCGCACGTTGGTTTCGATGAGGATGTAGTCGATCAGCGGCGCAAACAGGTTCATGGCCAGGATCGAGAACATCATGCCCTCGGGAAAGTCCGGATTGGCGACGCGGATGAAGAGGAGCATCGTGCCGATGCCAAATCCGTAAATGAGTTTGCCGGTGTTGGTGAAAGCCGAGGACATGGGGTCGGTGGCCATGAAGACGGTGCCGAAGGCGAATCCTCCGCCGACGAAGTGCCACCAGAAGGGGACGGCGAACATCGGGTTGGTCTTCGAGCCGATCGCGTTGAAAAATAGCGCCCAGAAAATGACGCCCGCGACGCAGCCCGCCATCGTTCGCCAGGGGCCGACGCCGGAGAGGAGCAGCACGGCGGCGCCCAGCAGACAAAACAACGTCGAGGTCGCGCCGATGGAGCCCGGAATCAGACCGAGGAAGGCGTCCATCCACGAGTAGGCTTCGGTCCCGCTGGTTTTCGCCAGACCCACCAGCGCCCCGCCCGACATCTGCCCGGGAAACGCGAAGAAGAGGAAGGCGCGGCCGACCAGCGCGGGATTCAGGAGAACCCTGCCGAGGCCGGCGAAGGCCGCCTTGCCAAACAGCACGCCGAAGACGATGCCCAGCGCGGCTTGCCACAGGGGAACCGCCGGCGGGAGCGTGAGCGCGAAGAGCGCGCCGGTGACGAGGAAGCCCTCGCTGATCTCGCGTTTGCGGATCACGGCGATGAGGACCTCGATCAGGCCGCCTGCGGCGAGCGTCACGAGGTAGATCGGAATATAGAAGAGCGCGCCGAAGAAGAGGCTGCCCACGACGCTCGTGTGGTCGTGGCCCCAGCCCATCGCGTGAAAAAGCGAGGCCTGCCACGAGCTTGACGGTGTTGCGCCTCCTTCGACTGTGAGGGCGGCTTGATGGCCCGTGTTGAACATTGCCCAGAACATACACGGCGCGAGCGCCACGACCACTGTGATCATCATGCGCTTGAGGTCGAGCCCGTCGCGCACGTGTGCCGCGCCGCGCGTCACCTTGCCCGGAGTGAAGAGGAAGGTGTCCATGGCTTCGTAGATCGGAGAGAATCTCTCGAGCGGCCGGCCCGTCTTGAAGAGCAGATCGTATTGCTTGTTCAGTGTATCGCGCAGCGTCCTCATCGGGTCCGTTTAACCTTCTGCTTCGAGGCGCGCGAGGACTTGCCGCAGGTAGGGCGCGTACTCGTGTTTTCCTGGGCACACGAAGGTGCACAGGGCGAGATCTTCTTCGTCGAGTTCGAGGCACCCGAGGCGTTCCGCGCGTTCGGTGTCTCCGATGATTAGCGCGCGGAGGAGTAGGGTCGGCAGGAGATCCATCGGCATTACCTTCTCGTACATTCCGATGGGCACTATTGGACGCTCCGAGCCGTGGGTCGAGGTGGTGAAGGCGAATTTTTTCCGGCCGCGCATGAGGCCCGAGGCGAAGACGTTGAGCACGGAGAATTTGTTTGTGTCGGGCGTGAGCCAACCGAGAAACTCGCGATGGCGATCTTCGACGAGGCAGGAGACCTGCTGATGGTATCGGCCGAGGTATCCGTGTACTTCGCCGGCCGAGGCGCGTCCGGAGAGCACGGAACCGGAAATGACGCGCACTTCGCCTGGGGTGATTTCGTCCGCAGTGAGTTCGGCGAGCGACGCGCCGATGCGGGTCCGCACGAGCCGCGGAGATTTCACCGGCGGGCCCGCGAGCGCGACGACGTGGTCGACGTCAAGCCGGCCCGTGGTGAAGAGTTTTCCGATACGCACGACGTCCTGGTAGCCGAGGTGCCAGACGGTGCGGCTGCGATCCACGGGCAGGAGCGTATGGATGTGGACGCCGACGGTACCTGCAGGGTGCGGACCGGAGAAGTGTTCGACGCTGACGCCGCTGTAGGGCCCCGCTTTGATCGGCGAATCCTTCGCTACGCAGAGAAAAATTTTCCCTTCGCGGAGTTTGGCGATGATGGCCAAGCCTGCGTCGAAAGTCGCAGAGTGCGGTTCGAGGATGATTTCGGGTTTCGCTGCGAGCGGATCGGTGTCCATCGCGTTGATGAAAATGCCGTCCGGCGTCGATGCGGGATTGGGTACCTTGCTGAAGGGCCGCGTACGAAATGCCGTCCAGAGTCCCGATTCGAGCAAGAGCGCGCGCACGTCGTCGCGGCTCAGCGCCGGGATCGACTTACCCGAGTAGCTGGAGAACTTCTGCTGCTCGTCCTCGGTCGGCACGCCCGCGCGTTCGCGCTCGGAGAGATCAATCACGATCGACTGAAACGCGCCTTTTTCGCCGCGGTGGATCGCGGCGACGGCGCCCGCGCCCGGCGAGGTGTAGATCACGCCGGGCGTTTTCTTGTTTTCGAAGAGCGGCTGGCCGCGTTTGACGGTGTCGCCCACGGCGACGAACATGGCCGGATCGAGGCCGAGAAAATCGGCCGCCAGCACGGCCACGCGGCTTAACAGACGTGCTGCGTGGATCCGCTGCTCGGGTTCACCGAGGATAGGGAGGTTCAGGCCTTTTCGTATCTTGCGAAGCGCCATGGCGATCTCATTGGTTCGGCCAGAGGATCGCGGACTGAATCGATAGCGCCTCGCGTGGCACTAAGGCCCCCGGGTGGACAACTCCGCGTGCCTGCAACGACAGCCGCAAAAGCAGCGAATCTCCGCACTGTGACGATCAGGACCGACTGAAGGAACAAATATCGACGCCGACCGGAAAACCCGACCAGACACGGGCCTAAACATACAAAAAACTGCCAGAGAGGTTCCAGCCCCGGGGGGCGCTTTTTCGTTCCTGAACTAACTCCATGCACTAACTACCGTGACAAACGGCAGCAAAACATCCTCCTCCTGGCCCAGTAGCGCTTTGAAATCCGCGCTCTCCTTGATTCACTTGCTCTCGGGTATATTTGCTCTCCTTTCGATCCGGTGCCGTTCGGCTTCGCTGAGCACATCGTGCCCCCTCTTTGCAGGAGCGCCGAAACATAACCTGTTCGTTCCGACTCGCGATGTGCTCCGGGCGTCGCCGAAAGTCCTTCGTCGAGCGTATCTGGAACCAGATTCTTGAGTGACGCGATGCGGTGATGATAGGCTCTCGACCGTTCCTAGTTACCCCGTCCTGGTCGAACCCGAACGCGCGCAAGGTGGCTTGGGCCGCACTTGCAACGGGGCCTTCCACAGGTTGGCCTTGGTGTTCCTGGACAGGCCAGTCGCGGCAGTTAGGCGCGCCGGGGTCAAAGTCTCAATCAAAGAATTATGGAGATGTATGCATGGCTGAAGTGTTGACTCAACACGGTCTCGAGATCGCCATCGTGGTGGCGTTGATCGGACTTGCGGCGGCGGGAGCTTTGTTCGGGTTCGTGCGTTCTTCCTCGCCCGGCAACGAGCGGATGAGGGAGGTCGCTGCGGCGATCGAGGCTGGCGCGAAGGCCTATCTCAATCGTCAGGTGATGACGATTTCGGTCATTGCGGCGATCATCACGCTGGCGATCGTGTTCTTCTATCCTAAAGATCACGAGCCGATGGAGGTGGCCGCGGGGTTCCTGGTCGGCGCGATCTGCTCGCTTGGCGCGGGTTACGCGGGAATGCGCGTTGCGGTGATGGCGAACGTGCGTACGGCGTTCGGCGCGACGGAGAGCGAAAACCGCGCGATGCGTATTGCATTCAACGGAGGGGCGGTGACGGGACTGCTCGTGGTCGGTCTCGGTCTGCTTTCCGTAAGCGCGTTCTACTATGTCACGCGAAATGCGACTTCGCTCATCGGTCTTGCGCTCGGC
>VFKU01000248.1 GCA_009885415.1 Rhodothermota bacterium | reverse complement strand
TCGTATTTGCCAAGATAAAACGGTTCGACAGCGACGGTGACCTACATTATGAATGATGGCTTTACGATGGAGGAGTCACATCTCTACGTGGGCAATGTGCCTTATCCGCAGATGAAGCAGGGCAAGAACATGGTCAACACCGTCGCCCCGGGCCAGTATCCGTACATTCATCAAGCGCTGGAAGGGGAATCAATCGACACGTACACAGTCAACATCACGGGATCGATTTACGTCATCGCGCACGCGGTTGTCTGTCACGAGAAGTGATCAGTAGCATTCAGCGCGGGTACAGACACTAAACGGAGGCCGCCCCAAGCACGGGGCGGCCTCTTGATTTTGCGCCCGATCTTCGCCTAGTCGTCCGGAAAATTAATCCTGATTGGCATGCACTTCGTCAGCGTACGCCGGACCTTCGGCCGGCCGATCTAAAGCACGGTTTGGGTTGGGTGGTCCGTCAGTTTTCCATCTTGTACACCCCGCCCGGATCCCGGTGCCCCGCGCCGCGACCAGATTGCCGCGTGGCGCCCCAGACCGGTCGCAACGTGAGGTTCATACCCTAGGAATCGAACAATGGCTGGCCAAACCCGTAGCGTCGGATTGGAACGTCCCTTCTCCCAGTTGGTGATGGTGTCCGTCGTGACTCCGATTCGTTTTGCAGCATCCTTCTGGTAGAGACCCAAGTCCAGCCGCCGGGCTCGGATATGGTCGCCGATTGTTCGTAATTCGGACGGATATGCCGAATCTTTGGGCTTTTTCGCGATCAAGGCCGAATGGCAAAAAGGCAACGCGTCCATGTCCCTGTGGCTACCGAACCGATCCGAAAAAGCAATGCCGGTGTTCGGTCGGCGAGATTCAGCGGTATACGTCGCGGCTGTCGGGGCCCTTGCTGGATCGCATCGATCTGCATGTGGAGGTGCCCGCGCTGAGTTACGACGAGATCGCGGGCGCGGGCAAAAGCGGGCCGACGAGCGCGGAGGTGCGCGAGACGGTGCAGCGCGCGCGTTACGACGGAGCTTTCCCGTGCAACGCGCATCTGGATGCCGCGGCCACCCGCGAATACTGCACGCTCGCGCCCGGCGCGGAGACGCTCCTGCAAAACGCGATTGACCGCCTCGGCTTCAGCGCGCGCGCCTACGACAAAGTGCTGCGTGTTGCGCGCACCCTCGCCGATCTCGAAGGTTCCGAAAAGATTGAGGACCGCCACATCGGCGAAGCGATTCAATATAGAAACCTGGATCGGCAGGTGCTGCAATAGCGTGCAGCGACTTGGAATAGATTGCTGAGCCGAATACTTTTTTTGGCGCGGACTTAAGCTCCTCGCCATTTCAAGCTGAGTACTGCTCCGGGCGTCAGGCGAGTAACCTCGGCAATCTAGCCAAATCGACAGGTGTCGATAGTTAGCATCTCGCCGGGACCGTCGGGCTCTACTCTCGTATGCTACGTACCAAGTCCCATGGCCTTGGCCTCGCGCGATTGCGTGGCCCGGATGATTTGATCAAAGTACTCGGGTTTCCAACATTGCCCCCTCCAGGCAACGTGACCGTCGGGCCGGACCAGAATCGACTCACGCCGGGCCCAACCCACTTCTTTCCAAGTTGACGTGTCGACAGCGTGCACTCTGCCCCCTACGGCCGGCGCAGTCGCTCCCTCGGATTCCAATCTGCCCAATAGCGTGAATCGATCGTACGCGAGAAAATCGTGAGTCGATTTTCGGCCCTCAGGCGTATCGATCCAAGCATGCGGAAGCCGGGCGCCGGGACGAGTCGACGGTACATAATCGGAAACCTCGTCTTCAGCGACTTCAACTGGCGTGCCGTCGTCAATCAGAGCGCCCTCCTGGTAGGTGTATCCGATATCCAAGCCCAATCGGTCGAAGTGGCCGATTTGTCGCTCGACTGCGGCATCTGTCCGTTTTTGAAGTTCTGGATCGCCGAAGACCCGCTGAAGTTTGCGGTCGGCGAAGTCGAGCACGACGGAGATGATTTTATCCCTCAGCTTCCGCGGCAACAGCCGAAGAGGAAGACTCGCCTTTGCCTTTGCGAGTGTTCCCAATCCATCGAGGTCGAGTCCCAGGAGCGTGAAAACTTCCGCAATATTCTCCGAGTTCTCCACACTTTTCTCGCAATTGGTGACCGCAATGGGGCGGCGTTCGCGTTCGTAGGTGTCCAACAACGCTTGGCCGGAGCGTCCTCGCAATACGGACTCGAGTTTCCACATGAGATTGTGGGCATCCGCGATTCCCGTATTCATGCCCAACCCGCCGGTTGGCGGGAAGCGGTGTGCCGCGTCCCCAATTAGGAATACACGGCCCGTGGAGTAGGTTTTCGCGACCTGCGCCGTCATTCGCCAGGCGCTGATCGATTCGATTTCGAGATCGGGGAGTTCGAAGCCGAGCGCGCCTTGAATTCGTGCTTTGAAGAACTCGGGCGTGAAATCTTCGGGTTTCTCCCACGGCCGGTAGTAGGGAAGGACGAAAACCCACCGCTTTTCAATATGGTGTGCGATGAACGAACCCGCGTACTTTGGATGGGCCACCCAGAAGAGCTTGGCTGGCGTCTTAAGGCGTTCCCGAAGATTGTATTTGAAATAGGCGTTGACGAAATTGGCGATTTCAGCGGGCCCGTCGACTTCGATTTTCAATGCACGCCGGATCGGGCTGCCGGCCCCGTCGCACGCCAGCAAATAGCGGGCTTCAATTTCGTAGTAAGCGCCGCTCGCCTCGTCAAGTATTCGGCTGATGGTTGATTGTTCGTCGTTTTTGACGATAGATTCCCAGCGGTGCCGGAACCGGAGGTCGATCAGGCCCGATGCTTCTGCCCGGGCGACCAGGATTTTCTCGAACTCGCTCTGCGACAGATTGAAATAGGGGAGTGCCTCTCTGAGGTGCTGCGCGTATTTCGTTTTGCGCGCGGGATCCGCCAGCAGATCGATGCAGCCAAAATCTTCGTTGATTGTCCGGCAGAAGAGAATGCGCGACCCATCTTCGAGAGGGGAGGCTTCCTGATTCAGGTCGTCGACCGTAACGCCAATCTCTCTCAGGATTTCCACCGAGCGCGTGTTGATCTCATGCGCTTTGGGATGCTCGTCCGTGATCGGATTGCGTTCGATGATGATGGATCGAATCCCCAAACGCGCCAGTAAGAGTGCACTCACAAGGCCTGAGGGACCCGCTCCGGATATGAGGACCTCGCACTGTTCGCGCCGTGGCGTCATCGCGCGACCGCCGTTTGAAGTCCCGCAACCATCTGCGGCTCGACCTTCAGATTGAAGACAGCCAGCGCTGCAATGAAGACCAGGCTGAGTATCGCGAAAACGAATACGTTCTCTTCGATGCCAAGGATTTTCTTGTGGATGCGGGGCACGAAAATCAGGCCTCGGTACCACTTTACGAGCACTACAGCGACCCAGAACCCAAACAGATTTCCGCCCAGCCAGCCGGCGGCAAGATAAAGATGGATGGGACGCAATGGATTGGGCAGCCAAATCAGCCCCAGCGTGGCAATGCCCGAGTAAAACATGAACCCGAGCTGCCACATTAGGTGAAACCGCGCGTGGCCCACCCAGTCTGGATTGAATAGGTGCGATTTGTTTGAATCTCGGATACAGGGGCCGAAGAACTCAAAAGCGCAGATCGAGAGTAGAATCCGAACGAGGGTGAGGCCTTCGACGGGCATAGAAAACGGCTCATACATCGCTTTTCTCCTCCTGCGACGTCGCGCGCTCCAATAACGCATCGACGATTTTGATCATTGCAACAACATGGCGTTCTATAAATGAATCCTCGCCGACATCCTGATTGAATAGGGCCTTCACCTCGCACCGGTGCGAAAACACTGCGTTGCATGCACCCAGTATCGCGTAGCGTACGTGCGGATCGGTTTCCACGAGGCTCAGGAAGGGATCGCCATCGGCGATCAGGAGGTTCAGCTCGCGTACGGGTTCAAGAAAATTCTTGATGATCCAGTCACTGCGCCAGGACTCCGTAAAATTCTCCTGAATCATGAGCCGGTTCAGGTAGGGTTTTTCCGCCGACATGCGCACAAAGCCTTCGATCAGAAAACGCGTTCGCGTTCTCGGATCGAGTGCCACGAGCAATTTGGTCCTGGATCGAAGTTCATTCAGATAGGGCATGAACGCATGGGCGAACATCGCCTTCCATACTTCTTCCTTATTGCCGAAGTGGTAAGTCACAACCCCGCGATTGACCCCCGCCGCCGCCTCAATATCCCGGATACCTGTTCCGTGGTATCCATTCTCCGCGAACAAGTGCGCTGCGGCCTCCAGGATCTGCGTACGCGTACGCGGTCCCTTCGGCGGTGCTACGGTTTGGTGATCCGCGTTTATCGCCGGCATAGGCGTGGTCTCCTGCCAAATCGAGAAGGCCCTTGCCTCCCGACATTGGATTTCCAGAACAAGTACTTGCATATCGTATAAATAACTTATACGATATGCAAATTGTCGGAATCAAGCACGAGCGGGCAGCCGGAGAAGGTATACGTCCAAGCTGGGAGATGAGGAGAAACAGCCATGGGTGTTCACGTTGCTCGCTACGAGCAAGGCGGCAAAATTCGGTGGGCGGCCGTACGCGGTGGCGCACTGTGTCCCATAAAAGGCGACTACGCCAGCGTGGGTGAGTTCTTGGCGAACGGGCGGGATGGCGCAACAAAGGCGCTTGTCGATACCGCTCCGGCTTATACGGTTCCGGTCGATTCCGTTTCGATCCTGAACCCTATCACCGCGCCGTGCAACATTGTGTGTCAGGGTCTGAACTACGGCACGCATCGCGAGGAAGCTGGCGCGTCCGCGGAAAAAGCGCCGTTCAACTTGTTGTTTATGAAGGCCGCATCTTCGCTGAGCGGGCCTTTTGACGACATTGTGCGGCCGCGCGGCATTCGGTTACTGGACTATGAACTTGAGCTCGGCTTGGTGATCGGATCCCCGATTACCAAACGCACGCATGTTACGGACGAGAATCTAGCGGATTATGTCGCCGGCATTGTCATAACCAACGATGTTTCCGCGCGCGACGTACAGATTCAGCAAAATCAATGGTTCAAGGGCAAGAGTTTTCGGACGTTTTGCCCAACGGGTCCATACCTGTACTTGCTGGACGCTGAGGACATTTCGCGACTCCACGATATCGATGTTCGACTAGAAGTTAACGGAGAGATGCGCCAAAAAGCGAACACGAATCAGCTGCTCTACCGACCCGCGGAAACGCTCACGGAGCTTTCTGGACTCATGGACCTGAATCCGGGTGATCTCATTCAAACTGGCACACCCGGGGGCGTGGCAATCTCCGTGCCGTCCGCGCGCTCGCAACGCATCGCGCGAATTCTGATGGACGAAAGGAAGACATTCAGAGTTTTCATGAAACGGCAGTTGAAGAATCCAAACTACCTTAAGGATGGCGATGTACTCACGCTGACGATGCGTAGCCGCGATGGCAAAATCGATCTGGGTACGATGAGGACGCGCGTTGTCCCGGAACAATAATGAGTTGGACCCGACTGGTGAACTGCTCGGGATGTTTGCTTCGCTATCGAGAAATCGTTTGGCCTCCCTCAGATAGTTACCGGAAGTTCAAAACGCGATCGACCGCCTCGGCTTCAGCGCGCGGGCCTACGACGAGGTGCTGCGCGTCGCGCGGACTTTGGCCGATCTCGAAGGCTCCGAGTCGATTCGCGACAACCACGTTGCCGAGGCGATTCAGTATCGAAATCTTGATCGGGAAGTGTTATAGAACGACCACAACTCGTCGTTTACGTTCTTGACACGCTTGAACGCTGTTGAGTAGCCAGTGTGCCTAAAAACGGAGCCGACCCAGCGTCCCACATTCGCCGAAGACGTACAGCGTGAATACTGCACGATCTATATACTTGTAAGGAAGACCTCTTTGCCGGCGGATACACGCAGCGTGACCTGGCGGCGATCCGGGTCCCTAGTCTTTGGAGAACTTCAACCAATCGTCATGTTATTGATCACCCGCTTCACGCCGTCGATGTCCTCAGCGAGTTTGGTGACCAAGTCCTTTTCGGCCGCATTCTTGGCTTGACCACTCACCGTGACTACGCCGCCATCGGTCGAGACTTTGGTATTCATGGCGCTGGTCGAGCGGTGCACCGCCAGCGACACTTTGACTTGGGCAGTGATGGAAGCGTCGTCGATGGCGTCACCAAGTGTTTTGCCCGACGGCTCTTGGATCGCGCCTGCGGTTAACTCGTTGTTCACGTCCTTGACGCCGACGATGTCCTTAACATACTCGGTAGTGAGTTCCTTTTGCGCCTGGCTCGAGGCTTCACCGGTTAGCGTGACCACGCCATCTTTGACGTTTACTTCCGTCTTCGTCGCGCTCACGTTGCGATGGAATGCTAGCGCGGTTTTCACTTTCATCTTGATCCACGAATCGGAGTTCTCGGCAGGATGATCGCCCGTAACCACGATTCGGTTGTCCACGCTCTTGACTCCGCGCAACGCTTCGGCTGTGTTCTCAGCCATCGGCCTGTCAATTTCTTCGTTGACTTCGCCGGTCAAGCTGACTTCACCGTTTTTGGAGGTAATCTTGACGTGGTCATCCTGCAGGTATTTCTTGTAGACGTGCGAGTTTGTAAACGCGGCCTCTATGCTCTTGTCCGAACCGCTCGTGCGCGCGGGTGCGCACGAGCTGATTAAGGCGCTTACGCCCGCCACACACGCCCAGTAGTAAATCGATCTCATCGGTCGTCCTCCGTGTTACCTTTTGGTTCTAAACGCGCAGAATCGCCTCCACGTCAACGTGGATTGCGGTCGGGCGGTAGCGAATCCGACTGATCGTCCTCCCGAATTGTCTCACGCATAAGTTTGTTAGAGTCGCCCCATCAGAATCAGAATTAGCAGTATCACGATGACGAGCCCAAGGCCGCCGCTCGGAAAATAGCCCCAATTCCGGCTGTGCGGCCAGGTCGGAATGACGCCCAAAAGCAACAGAACCAAAACAATCAACAAGATTAAACCCATGGTATGACCCTTTCTTGAGTTGGTACTTGGCTGCGTCGGCGGCTTTATATCTTTTACCTGGGGCGCAGCCGACGATTACAGTTGTCACTGCCAACTGCGGCTGACCGCACCTCAATTATTAAGACTTTATACCGGAGTGGCGTAAAACCCTGACAAAGATTTTGTAAAATTCGGGTAACTGTGCAGGCGGACTTCGTAATGACGAAGCGGGGCTTGTGACGATGGGGAAATGGTGTGCGCGAAACGATCGCGAGGTGCGACCTACTTCTTGGAAATGCCGCCGCGATCCCTGCTTCCGAAGATGCCTTGAAGGTTCATCTTCAACGCATCCGGGTTGTCGGAGGCCCATTCCGCCGCTTCTTGCGTGATCATTTTCTGCTTTACAAGATTGACCAG
>VFKU01000184.1 GCA_009885415.1 Rhodothermota bacterium | reverse complement strand
TCGCAGGGTAGGCCGTTGACGTCTTCGCGGCCGATGAGGGTGGATGCCTGGGGCGCGAGAGGTCCACTGAAGGGGTCTGCGCTGGTGAGCGCCGCGATCACGCGCAGCGCCGGGTCGATCAACTCGAAGCCGCCCATGTTGACGAGTTCCTGGGTGGTCATGTCCTGCGGATCGATGACGAATTGTTTGTAGTGGGGACTGTAGCGCGTGAACTCCTTGCCGTCGCCGTAGAGGAAGATTTCGTTTTGCGGGTTGTCGACGTGGACGGAGACGCGGTCGGGGCGTTGGAAGGCGATGGTGAAGGTCGTGGGGAGTTCTTCTTCGGAGCCTTGGAATTTAGCGTGGTAGAGCACGGTGGCGTCGAGCCGGAAGCTTTGGTGTTTGGCGAGGGCTGCTGCGGCGTCTTTCAAGATGGCGGCGGGATCGGGGTCTTCCGCGCGTGCGGGCGATAGACCCGGAATCATCAGGGCCCCGGTGAAAACAGCCAAGCCCAGCATCGAACGATATGCACTGCTCACGAAACACTCCTCTCACTACGGCAAATCGACGGCGAAATTGACGCGCCGAGGGCGGCACTCGCCGCCGACGTAGTATAAAACACCAGACGTGGGCGGTTGGATTCCTTGTCGCGATCGATAAATTCCCCCAATAACAAAAAGAAGCGGCGCCGGTGCGAGACCGGCGCCGCGGGAGATCGAGCTTTCCCCTCGCGGGGATTCAGATGCAGCCTTCGTACTCCTGGCCGCGAACGAGCCGCATTTTCATCTGGCCGAGGAGGTCGCCCTGCATCTTGCAGTGGCAATTGGCGCAGTGCATGGTGAGCACGCGGCGGTGACGGTCGGTGACATTCGGGCCGGTGCGGTGCAGCAACAGCGAATGGAAGAAGACGCCGTCGCCGGGCCCGAGATCGACGGCGACTTCGCCGGGGTACGGGATGGAGTAGCCCTTGGCGTAGAGGATGCCGAAATTTTGTGTCGGGCTCGAGTCGTATTAGTGCTCGACTTGCTGCCGGTGGGAACCCGGGATGAACACCATGGTGCCGTTGTCTTTGTCGGTGGCGTCCAGGGCGATCCAGGTGCCCATGATTTGGTCGGCGGGCTCAAAATTGAAGTACATCTTGTCTTGATGCCAGGGATGATGGACTTCGTCGAGGTGGGGCGGCTTGTAGATCATCATGGTGAGGAAGCACTTGATGTCGGGCCCGAGGATCTGTTCGACCACGTCAAGGAGTTTCTTCGAAGTCGGGTAGTCGGCGAAGGCCGGGTCGAAGTGATCGGGCTGGAGGAGTTTCCAGAGGCCTTTCTCGGGGTCGTCGGGCTTGTGGAGGCCCTTGGCGACGCGAACGTCCTTGACGATCATCTTCTCGCCGCCGGGCGGGATGTCGCCGTGGGCGATTTGGGTCGCGCGTTTTTTGTATCGCTCGACCTGCTCGTGGGTGATGACGTTTTTGACCACGATATAGCCCTGCTCCCAGTACTGCTTCTTCTGGGCGTCGGTCAGGACCACGTCCAAGGTATGCGTCGCCATGTTTTGATCTCTCCTCGTTGCGCGCGCTAAGCACGCGCCGACATGCACCCGCACCGCCGACCGGGGGTACGAGATGCCGAGGTTAACATGGGACTGGGCATAACGCCATTTTAATCTTGCGCGCGGCGGGGCGGCCCGGTGCACTGCCTTGGCGCGCGGAGACTTGCCCGGACGGCGGCGGCGTTGCGGATCCGGGCTGCTAAATGCTATCTTGATGGCCCTTCTTCGGAGAGGTGACCGAGTGGCCGAAGGTGGCGCCCTGCTAAGGCGTTGTACGGTCAAAAGCCGTACCGTGGGTTCAAATCCCACCCTCTCCGCCATATAGTCTTGTACTATTATGATAGTATAAAACTTACTTTGATTTTCTCCCCATCGGCCGTCGCGGACGGTGTATATTCATCCCCACAGCAATGGCAGTACTCAACAAAGGAAATGTTCGACGGTGCGATATTTGGAAACGTCACGACGTGTGTTGGTGTTCTCGATAGCAGCCCTCGTGTCGCTCGTCGCGCCGCAGGCCCCGGCCGAAGACGACGCGACCCGTGAAGTCCGCCTCTTCGACGGCAGCGGCCTCGCGCATTTCTACACCTTTCTGCGCGATCGCGGGCGCGACTCCGACCCGAAGCAGGTCTTCACGGTGACCGACGGTCTGCTGCGGATTTCCGGCGAAGAGTGGGGGTGCATCACCACCCGCGAGTCCTTCGAGAACTACCACCTCGTCGCCGAGTTCAAGTGGGGCGCGAAGACCTGGGGCGAACGCGCCGACCGCGCGCGCGACAGCGGCATACTCGTGCATTCGACCGGGCCGGACGGCGCCTACAGCGGCATCTGGATGCACTCGATCGAGTGCCAGATCATCGAGGGCGGCACGGGCGACGTGCTCGTGGTCGGCGACGGCAGCGAGAAATTCTCCGCGACCGCGCCGGTCGCCGCCGAGAAGCAGGACACGTCCTACCTCTACGACCCGCAGGGCGCGCCCGCTACGATTAACAAGGGCCGCATCAACTGGTGGGGCCGCGACCCGGCCTGGAGTGACACGAAGGGCTTTCGCGGCGCGCGGGACGTCGAGAAATCGGTGGGCGAGTGGAACCGCCTGGAGTGCATCGTCGTCGGCCGGACGCTGAGCGTGATCCTAAACGGCGTGCTCGTAAACCAGTGCGTAGACGTCGAGCCCCGACGTGGCCAAATCCAGATTCAATCCGAAGGCGCGGAAATCTTCGTCCGCAAGATCACGTTGACCCCACTCGTCACGGAATGACTAAATGGGTGGCTGTCCCTCCCTATTCCCAGCGTCGATCGGCAGGCGT
>VFKU01000473.1 GCA_009885415.1 Rhodothermota bacterium | reverse complement strand
GTGGGGTGACCGCGAACCCAGGGCGGCGCTCACTCTCGTTCGCTCTGCCCTGGGCTAATCTGGGATCGCCCTTTCAGGGCTTAAATTCCGTCAGATCGGCGAGTTTGGGCGCGGTGACTGATATGGAGCTTACAGTATAGTCACTGGCGGATCTTGTAACTGGTTCAGAAGTATTGATTCATCCGACGTTACGAATTTGCTCGCGGATCCACTTCTTATCCTTGGCGGCATCTTCTTCTGAATGATTTCCTGATTTCAGCAATTCATCAACCGCATGATCCCATAATCTGAGAAGGTTCTCGCCTGAACCACTTAATAGACCCCTATACACGTGAAATCGTCCAGAACTCAGCTCTCGGTCCAATACGTTTGTTATGACCAGATAGACCAATGCCTTCGGCGTCATCCCGTCGACCCGAATTGAGTGGACCACCTTTTCGGGTTCCGTTTTGATCCTGTCGCGTACTGAGGTGGAAATTAGATCAACTTCAAAATCGGGGAATGCATTTTCGATTTTATCAAGCTCTAAGATGGCTGCATTGACTTCGTCAGGCTGCTTCTTCCAAAACTGCCACCACGGTTTGCCTTGAGACGCCGCTTTATCCGCAGGTTTCGGCTTTGGGGTTGTCAACTTTTCGTTAGTTTTTCGCATCGCGTCAAAAACAGAACCCGTCTGCCGCATCATCTGGAGTACATCGATTCGTGTCTTCGGATCAACCTTCGGGGGATCGCCGCGACTAATTCGCAAACCTATTTCTTTCAGCGCATTCAGATCGAAGTGATGATCCGTCACGACAAACGACATGACCATATCATCCTCGCTCAGAGGGGCAGCACCGCACTTGCTACACGGTACAAAGGCACCAATCTTGAACGCACCACATTTAAAGCACACCGCCGTAGTCATTTTGGATACCCATACTCCATCTATGCATCAACATATATCGGAAGGTAATTAATTACAACAGGCGTAACTGCAACTGCTTCTTTTTGTCGGGCCATTCTTTGGCGATGATGCTAAACATGGCGGTGTCGCGGATGTGGCCGTCGAAGTTGATGAGGTGGTTGCGCAGGACGCCTTCGAAGCGTGCGCCGATGCGTTCGATGGCTTTGCGGGATTGCTGGTTGCGCATGTCGGTCTTGATTTGGACGCGGATGGCGCCCCACTTTTCGAAGGCGTGTTCGAGCATCAGAAACTTGGCGTGGGTGTTGACGAAGGTGCGCTGGTAGTCGATGTCGAGCCAGGTCCAACCGATTCCCATGCCACGGTGTTCGCGGCGGATGTCCATGAAGCGGGTGGTGCCGGCGACGCGGTTGTCGGGCTTGTGGATGGTGGCGAAAGGGACCTCGGTGCCAGCTTTTTGATTCTCAAGCGCGGTGCGGATCCAGACGCGGGTGTCGTCAACCGTGCGCGGCTGCGGAATGCGCAGGTAGCGCCAGATCGTGCCGATGCGCGCGGCGTGGGTGAGCGCCTCGGCGTGGTCGAGCGTCAAGGGCTCGAGGCGGACGAGAGCGGACTCGAGCGTAACGGGTTGGGGATCAAAGATCCCGCCGGGGCCGGATTTTTTTTCGCCGAAGAGTTCGTGGAACGTGGGCATTGCGAATCCTTTGTGCGGCGGGGCAAGACCCGCCCTACCGGGTTTAGAGAATCACTTCGATGAGCGACGGTCCTTCGTCGAGGAACCCACGCTGCAATGCGTCGAATAATTCCGCAGCCGTGGCCGGGCGTTCGGCCGGTACTCCCATCCCCTTGGCCAATGCGCACCAGTCTATCTCGGGATTGCGCAGTTCGGTGAGCGATTCGGCGGCGGGGCCCATGGGGGCGCCCTTGGCGGCGCGGGCGAACTCGGTTTGGAGAATTTGGTATTTGCGATTGACGAGGATGACGTTGGTGACGTTGAGCCCTTCGCGGGCCTGGGTCCAAAGCGCTTGCGGGGTGTACATCCCGCCGCCGTCGCCTTGCAGCGCCAGGACGCGGCGCTCGGGACAGGCGACCGCCGCGCCCGTGGCCGCGGGTAGGCCGAAGCCAATGCCGCCGCCGGTCAGATACATCGCGGAGTGTCGCGGGCCGTTGCGCGTGAGATGAAAGGCGGGCCCGCCGGAGGTGGCGGATTCGTCGGCGATGATCGCGCCTTCGGGCAGGGCGTGCGCGATCGCCGCCGCGAGCGTCTTGGTGTTGATCCCGCCTGAAGGCGGCGCGGGCCGCTCCAGCGGCACCAGCTTGGGCGCGGCGTTGCGCACGCCGAGCAGGTGTACCAGCATGTCGAGCACCGGGAGCGCATCCGATTCGGGCGGGCACAACCGGAGGAGTTCACAGCCTTCAGGCAGGAGCGAGTTCGGATGGCCGGGATATTGGAAAAAGGAGACGGGCGAGCGCGCGCCGATAAGAATCAGGTGGGTGAGCCCGTCGAGGCGCTTGAGCACGTCCTCGGGGAAATAGGGGAGGCGCGTGACTTCGGGGAGGCCCGCGCCGCGATCCATGCGCGCGG
>VFKU01000148.1 GCA_009885415.1 Rhodothermota bacterium | reverse complement strand
GCGGGTCCTCGCCGCCTTCGCCCGTGTTGCTGCGTCCGCCGATGCGGTTCATCGCGATCGCCAGCGTCTCGTGCGCCTCTTTGCTGATCGATCCAAACGACATCGCGCCCGTGCAGAAGCGCCGCACGATCACGTTCGCCGGCTCCACCTCGTCGATCGAAATCGGCGCGCGCTCCTCGAATTTAAATTTCAACAGCCCGCGCAGCGCCGCAAAGGTGCGGTTGCGATCGTTGATGATCTGCGCGAACTCGCGGTAGCGTTCCTGCGAATTGTCCTTGGCGGCGTGCTGGAGTTTCGAGACGACCTCCGGGTTGACCATGTGGTACTCACCGCGCTGACGCCAGCGGTACTGTCCGCCCGGGTCGAGACTGCGCGGCGCGGCCGTCCGCTCGGGATACGCCACGCCATGCCGCGCCAGCGTCTCGCGCGCGATCTCCTCGAAGCCGATGCCCTCCACGCGCGAGGCCGTGCCCGCGAAGCACCGCGCGATCAGCGCGCTCCCCAGACCGATCGCCTCGAAAATCTGCGCATTGCGGTAGCTGTGCTGCGTCGAGATGCCGATCTTCGACATCGTCTTGAGAAGGCCCTTCTCCATGCACTTCGTAAAATTCTTCTTCGCCTGACCCGGCGCGCCCTCCACCACCATCTCCGTGCGCTTGAGGTCCTCGATAATTTCATACGCCAAATACGGGTTCACTGCGCCCGCGCCATATCCCGTCAACAGCGCCATGTGCATCACTTCGCGCGCCTCGCCCGTCTCGGCGATCAGCCCGCAGCCGTTGCGCTTCTGCTGCCGCACAAGGTGATGGTGCACGCCGCCCACCGCCAACAGGATCGGCATCGGCGCATGCGTCTGCGACACGCCACGATCGGAAAGCACCACCAGCGTATGGCCGTCATCGACGGCCTTCTCGGCCTCGGCGCACACGCGGTCAAGCGCCTTCTCCAGGCCCTTCACGCCCTCCGACACCGCAAAAAGCGTCGAGACCACCTTCGTCTTCAGCCCAGGCTGGCTCAGCGTCTTGATGTAATGCAGTTGGTCGTCGCTCAAAATCGGCGAGGCCAGGTGCAATTGCTGGCAATGCTCCGGCGTCTCGTCGAGCAGGTTCCGCTCGTGCCCGATGTCCGTCTCGATCGACATCACGATCTCTTCGCGGATCGAATCGATCGGCGGGTTCGTCACCTGCGCGAAAAGCTGTTTGAAGTAATTGAACAATAGCTGCGGACGTAGCGACAGCACCGCGAGCGGCGTATCGTTGCCCATCGAGCCGATCGGCTCCTTGCCCTCTTTCGAGTTCGCCATCGGCGCGAGCAGAATCTCGAGGTCCTCGCGTGTGTAGCCGAAGATGATCTCCCGCTGCATCAGCGGCGTCGTCTCGGGCTCGTTCCCATGGTGGTCCACGCTTTTCGCCGGCGCCTTTGGCAACGAGGTCCGGTGCATGCCGATCCACTTGCGGTACGGCTGACGCGCCGCGAGCTTCTGCTTGATCTCGTCGTTACTGACGATCCGCTTTTCCTCGGTGTCGATCAGCAGCGTCCGCCCCGGCTCGAGCCGGCCCTTCTTGATGATCTTCGACTCGGGGATATCGAGCACGCCGACCTCGGAGGCCAGCACGATAAAGTTGTCGTCGGTCAGCCAATAGCGCGAGGGCCGCAGTCCGTTGCGATCGAGCACCGCGCCGACCTGCACGCCGTCCGAGAACGCCACCGCCGCCGGGCCGTCCCACGGCTCCATCATGCTCGCGTGATATTCGTAGAAGGCCTTCAGGTCGTCCGGCATGTTCTCGTGGCCCGACCACGGCTCGGGAATCATCATCCCGATCGCGTGCGACATGCTGCGTCCGCCGCGCACGAGCAACTCAAAGGCCTCGTCGAAGTTCGCCGAGTCGCTCGCGCCCTCAGTAAGAATTGGTGCCAGCTTCTTCGCGTCCGCACCGAAGAGCGGGCTCGACAAATGCGGCTCGCGCGAGCGCATGTTGTTCAGGTTGCCGCGCAAGGTGTTGATTTCGCCGTTGTGGCAAATGAAGCGATACGGATGCGCGAGGTGCCACTTGGGCATCGTGTTCGTGCTGTAGCGCTGGTGGATGAGCGCGATCGCCGTCTCGAAACGTTCATCCGAAAGGTCGAGGTAGTACTTGGCGATCTGGTCGGCCTGCATGAGGCCCTTGTAAACGATCGTCCGCGCCGACAGACTCGGAAAATAGAACCGCGCGGCCTGCTCGAGTCCCGAGAGCGCCACCGCCCGCTCGATCTGCTTGCGAATCACCAACAGCTTGCGCTCGAAGGCGTCCGTATCGATGCCTTTGCCGCGTGCGATAAATACCTGCTCAATAACCGGCTCGCCCTCGCGCGCCAGCCACCCGAGTGCGTCCGAGTTGCGCGGCACTTCGCGCCAGCCGAGCACCTTCTGGCCCTCGGCCGCGATCAATTTCTCCACGATCTTCTTGCACGCCGCGCGATCCTGCGACGAATGCGGAAGAAACGTCATCCCCGCGGCATAGGCCCCCGGCTCCGGCAGCGCAAATCCAAGCTTCTCCGCCTCCTCGGCGAAAAGCCGATGCGGCGTCTGGAACAGCAGCCCCGCGCCGTCGCCCGTATCCGGGTCGCAGCCGCAGGCCCCGCGATGCTGCAAGTTCTCCAACACGGTAATCCCGCGCCGCACAATCTCGTGCGTCTTGCGGCCGTCAATATTGGCCACAAAGCCGAATCCACAAGCGTCGTGCTCGTAAAAAGGCTCATACAATCCTTTGGTCGACACAGGGTGCATCTGTATTCCCTACTCGTTCGTTAGAGCCATAAGGAGACGGCCCGCCCAGATCGGGAGGCCGTGTAAAGGTGTCGCCGCCGCTGCGCCACTCAAGCCGGGGCGGAACTTTACTCGACGCTCCCAATCCAAGTCAATCAAACGAAGGCCCAAGCCCCCGCTATTCCCCGCGGCCCGCCACGCTCTGCTATACTTCCGCGAAATGCGCACGTTGCGGCAGCCAGCCCAATAGTTTAGCGCAAACCGGCCCCCCGATCATCGAAAACCTTCCGCGCGCTTCGTGCGTCAAAATCGTATGCCCCCCACTACCCATCCCCCCGCGCCACACGACCCCTCACCCTCGACGCTGAGCCGTATCAGCCTCATCGGGTGGGCCTTCTTCGCCCTGTGGGCCGCCGCCCTGGTGACTTGGGCGGTTATCGAACCCCAGCCCTATGCGCAGGGCTGGCGCCTCGTCGTCGAATTGGCCTTCCTCGGCCACGTCCTAAACGTCGCCGACGGCACCGCCAACGGCTTCAGCCGCGAATACCTCCTCCTCCAGAGCGGCCTGCAAGACATCATCCTCGTCCTCATC
>VFKU01000231.1 GCA_009885415.1 Rhodothermota bacterium | reverse complement strand
GCCTGGGTCAAGCGTCCGCGCATGTACGCCAGCGCCGCCGGGTCCACGTAGGTGTAGTGTTTCTCGAAGGCCGCGATGCGCGTCCCCATCAATTTAGGCGCAAAGAGCTCGGTGAGCGAGGAGGCCACACCCTCGATCCACGGCTTGTCGCGCACGAAATTCACATAGGCGTCCACCGAGTAGCGCACCGCCGGCAGCAGCCGCTCGTCGATCAGGTCGCTCTCGCGGTTGAGCCCCAGCGACTCGCCCAGCCGCAGCCATTTTTCGATCCCGCCCGGCGCGTCCGCCGTGCCGTCGTGGTCGATGATGCGCTGGATCCACACGCGGCGAATCTCCGTGTGCGGAATCTTCGCGAGCAGCAACGCGTCCTTCACCGGGATGCACTTCTGGTAATACAGCCGGTTCTGGCACCAGATTTGGAGTTGCGAGCGCGTTAGCTTGCCGTCGTTCATTAGCGCGTGGAAGGGGTGCTTGTCGTGGTATTGCCGCTCGCCGACCGCGCGGAGTTGGTTGGCGAATTCATCGTTGGACCAGCGAGTCATGATCAGTCCTGTGCCGCGCGCCGCGGAGTTAGAGTTCGATTTCGTCGCCGTCGCACCCGATACGCGCGCCGACAGCCTCAACTACTTTACGTTCCGGCGAAGTCGCGTTCAATACCGGATTCGTGTTGTTCAGATGGATATATACCTTGTGCGCGGCCCGCGTGGAGCGCAGCCATTCCAGCGATCCGCCGGCACCGCTCATCGGCACGTGCCCCATCGCCAGCGCGTCGCGCGTGCTCAGGCCAAGTTTGGGCATTTCGTCCACGGTCCAAAACGTGCCGTCGAGAAAGATCGCCTGCGTCCGTTTCGCCGCCGCGTTCAGTTCGGGCGTGATTCGCGCCACGCCGGGCGCGTAGAGGAGCGCCTGCCCGCTTCCGCGATCTTCGATCAGTAAGGCGATCACCGATCCCTCCGTGGATTCACGCCACTCGCCCGCGTAAATCGGCGCGTGCCCCGGCAGATCGATCGCCGTGGCCGCGAGCCCG
>VFKU01000528.1 GCA_009885415.1 Rhodothermota bacterium | reverse complement strand
GTATACCCGCCCCTGCGAACAGCGATGCCGCGACGCCGATGAATAGCGAGACGTCCCAGAAATTCCACCGGCCCCAATACGCGGCAGGAACGCTGTGGCCAAAGAAACCGGGCGCCACCAGCGTGACAAGGTTCTCGATTGGAAAAGAGAACGAAGAGGCGAAGTCGAAGGAGCCTCCCCCGGCGCGGATACTTTCGGCGGCGGCCTCGGCGCCGAGCCACAATTGCATTGCGGTAATGCCGAGCGGCACGACGGCAATCGCAACGAGCGGGGGCAGTGCGAAGAGGCGCCGCGGCGCGCTTACGAGACGGATCGCGCAGTAACACGCAACCGTGAAGGCGGTCATGAACACGGTGCCGGGATAGCCTGCGAGGACCTGAAGGCTGGTCGCCGCGATGCCCAACAAGGCTGGCCCGAGCACGGGCTTTCGCGCGGCGACATTATTGAATACGCGATCCACGGCGTAGAGCAGCAGGGGCGCGTAGGCCAGGGAACTCAGCATGGTGAGTTGGCCCGCGAGCACGCGGAGCGCGTAGGGCCCGCCGAACATCAGCACAGCGGCGGCGAATATCGCCGGCTCGATCCGCCGCATTCGCGGCCGCATCCAGAGAAAAGAAAAAAATCCGAGCAGAAAGGTGTGTGCAACTATATCCAGATTCAGCGCGAAAGCGAGCGGCAAGACCATATACATAAAATTGGGCGGGTAGAGCAGTGCAGACTGAAATCCTCCCATGAACGGCGCGCCGGAGAACACGTGCGGGTTCCAGAGGACGAGGTTTCCGTGGGCCATTTCTCGGAAACCGAAGGCGCGGAAGGGCGCGAAATACAGCGAGGTGTCGCCCTGCGGATCGGAGATGACCGTTTGATCGAAACGGAAGAGCACGTCGCCATAGACGAGGAGCGTCATCGCGGCAAACACGAGGGCCGCAATAAGCCGTTCGCGCCCTGCACTGCGCGGGGCCGGAGAGGGGATGTTATCGGTCAAAGTGTCGGGGGTCATAGAGTAACGCCGGGACAATAGCATTCCGGGACGATTCGGGGGATTATTTGAAAGGGTCGCGTCCAAAATCAACGGGGGCGGCGTCGCGCGATTCGAGCGAGCGAATTGTCCGCATCTCCGGGTGAGCGTTATGATGCGCGTTCAATTCGCCCAAGGAGACTTTCATGCCCGCGCTCGACGGAATGCGTATTTTGGACATGACGCAATACGAGGCGGGGACCTCGTGTACCCAGGCGCTGGCGTGGCTGGGCGCCGACGTAGTCAAAATCGAGCGACCGGGCACGGGCGATCCGGGGCGGGGGCTGGACTTGGGGCTGTTTGAGGACGCGGAATACTTCGTCAACTGGAACAGCAACAAGCGCAGCGTCACGCTGAGTCTGGACACGCCGGAGGGGCGGGCGCTGCTGTTGAAGATGCTGCCGAAGTATGACGTGTTTGTCGAGAACTACGGGCCGGGGGTGATCGAGAAGATGGATCTCGGTTATGAGGTGATGAAGGCGATTCATCCGGGAATTATTTATGCGCGGATCAAGGGCTTCGGCACGAGCGGCCCTTATGCGGGGTACAAGAGCTTTGATGTTGTCGCGCAGGCGGCCTCGGGCGCGCTCTCGACGACCGGGGAAGCCGGCGGCCCGCCGACGCGCAACGGGCCGACGATCGGCGACGTGGGGACGGGCGTCCAGATGGCGCTGGCAATTACGGCGGCGTATGTGCAGAAGCTGCGTACGGGCCAGGGCCAGCAGATCGAGATCAGCATGCAGGAAGCGGTGACGTACTTCATGCGAACGACGATGGCGCTGGGGTCCAAATGGGGAACCAGACCCGCCGAGCGCCGCGGCAACGGCATC
>VFKU01000042.1 GCA_009885415.1 Rhodothermota bacterium | reverse complement strand
GACCCCGGCCAGCGGATTCGCGGGTGCGCCGCGCGTGCCTTTGACGGCCATCGTGCCCATCGTCTCGCTGACGAGCGTGCCTTCGAAGGTGTCCTTGCTGGTGAACTTGCCGTCGAACTTGAAGGAGATGGCCGCGTCGCCTTCACCGATTTTCGCGCCGAAGGAGATGACTTCGCTGCCGTCGTAGTCGACTTTGGCGAGCGCGAGATCGCCCATGGGGGACTTGAGATTTCCTCCGTAGCTGCCGTCGGCGTTTTTGTTGACGACGAGCGCGGCGTTCAGCGGCGTGCCACCCATGTCGACGACGACATCCCAGTAGCCGACGGGGTCGGGTTTGTCCTGCGCGGAGACGGCGGCGCACGCGATGAGCAGCGCGGGGACGAGCGCGATACGGGTCCAGCGATTGAACGACTTCATGGCAAATTCACTCCTTTGTACGGGTGGGGTTTCTCTTGCGAAGGTGCAGCGCGAATACTCTAGGACTTTTTGGGGCGTGGGTCAAACGGGTATGGCAATTCTTAAACGAAGCCGGTTTCAGACGATGCTTTGTGCCTGCTGTGGTCAAGGATTGGGAGAAGGTGAGACCGTTCGTTTGAGAACCGATGAATCGAAGACGGGTTTGCCGTCCACGAGCGTCAAAAGACTTTGAGTACGGGGGAATTGTTGGGGCGATACCTTGAAGAGGTCTTGTGAGAGGACGGCGAGGTCGGCGAGCTTACCGGGGCTAAGCGAGCCCTTGTCCTGTTCAGCGAATTCAGCGAACGCGGAGCCGTTGGTGTAGGCGGTAAGGGCTTGATCGAGCGTGATGGCCTCCGCGGGCTGCGCGGGATGAATGACGGCGAACATGAGATTGAGTCCGGGGTTCATCGGGCCGTCGGACCCGAGCCCTACGGGGATGCCTGCATCCAGGAGCGAACGGAGCGGCATGTACTTCATGTCCGGGCCAAAGCGATCGATGATGTGGCTCATGGCAGGATCGAAGTGCGTTGGGTTTTGTATTAGCACTATACCGAGTTCCCTTGCGAGCGGCACCAGGTCGGCAAGCAGGCCGTCGCCGTGTTCGATGCGGACACGGCGAGACGACCATTGTCCCGGGTCCGGATCGACGGCGCGCATCGAATTCAAGACGGTCGATACGGTTTTGTCGCCGACGGCATGAAACAGGGACTGTTCCTTGCGCGAGATCGCTTCGTTCAACATCGCGGCGACTTCGGAATCGGCGAAATTCTCTTTGCCGGACCAGCCCGGGCGATCGTGGTACTCGGTACGCACGGCCATTCCGCGTTCGAGCGGGGTGCCGTCG
>VFKU01000142.1 GCA_009885415.1 Rhodothermota bacterium | reverse complement strand
GCAGTTCGCTGGAGCTCACTTCGTGGAGGGGCCATTTTTTGGTGATGTACTGTCGCAGCAGGCCGTTGGTGTTCTCGTTAATCGCGCGTTCCCAGGAGGCATAGGCGTGGGCAAAGTAGACGTCCAGTCGCAGCGCGTCTTCGATCGCTTTGAACTGGCGGAACTCGGGGCCGTGCAGCGTGTCGCCTTCCCAGTCGCCGAGCCGGCCTTGGGCCTCTACGATTTTTGGACGCTCGTCGATGAGTATGCGCCCCGCGATGCGGCCGCGTCCGTCCGGGCCGCTGCCGTAGCGCTTGGGCCGCAAATTTCCATACCTTCTCAGAAAGGTATGCAGGGCACCTCCGGCCCGCTGGGTCTCGCGCACGTGGCGGTAGATCATGCCCGGGTGCCTGCCCAACGCTTGCGCAATCGCTCGCACACTCTGCTTTTGTACCTTAAACCGGTACAACACATCACGCTCCGTTCGGTTAAGATGGTGATAGGGCATCGCGGGTCTCCTGTCCGTCCTGGGTTCTTCGACAAATCCAGTCTAACGAACAGCGCTCGCGATGCCCTTCAACTGTCGCACTTGATGTGATTATCCACGCCGCAAAGAACAAGGTAGGACCAAAAGAAACCGTTATTTTTGGACGGAAATCGTCGCCCAGTCTTGAGGTTTTAGGTAGAAGTCCGTGAGTTTGTGTTCCGGTGTGCCGGGGGCGGGGTGGTAGTCGTAGCGCCAGTGGGCGGCGGCGGGCAGGCTCATGAGGATGGACTCCGTGCGGCCTTGGGATTGCAGGCCGAAGAGCGTGCCGCGATCGTAGACGAGATTGAACTCGACGTAGCGTCCGCGGCGGTAGAGTTGGAATTCGCGCTGGGCCTCGGTGTAGACGGTGTCGCGGTTCGCCTCGATGAAGGGCCGGTACAGATTCGGGAAGGCGCGGCCGAGCGCGAGGCAATACTTGAAGGCCTTCTCCTTGTCGTCGCGCAGGTGATCGTAGAAGGTCCCGCCGATGCCGCGCGTCTCGCCGCGGTGCTTGAGGAAGAAATACTCGTCGCAGTTCTTCTTGTGCTCGGCGTAGGAGTAACCCGATTCGTTGCAGATGGCTTGCAGCGCCTGGTGGAATTCGACGACTTGCCCGAGCACGGGATAATACGGCGTCACGTCGATGCCGCCGCCGAACCACCACGCGTCGCCCGCCTCGAAGTAGCGGATGTTCATGTGCGTCGTGGGGATGTGCGGGTTCCACGGGTGCAGCACCATGCTGACGCCCGTGGCCAGGAAGGGCGTGTTCGGCGGAATCTGGATCTGCGTGACCGCTGACGCAGGCATCGAGGACCCGCGGATCGCGGAGAAGTTCACGCCGCCCTTCTCGAGCAGGTTGGCGTGTTCCCAAACGCGCGTGACGCCGCCGCCCGAGCCTTTGCCGTAGTCCCAGCGGTCCTCGTGCGCGCGCCGGCCGTCGGCCTGCGCGAGAAAATCGCAGATGCGATCCTGGACGTCCTTGAATCCCGCTTGAATCTCATCGGTTGTGGGCATGGCCTTCTCCTGTGTGTTCCGATTCCAGGTCGAAGCCTCCCAGTTTCGACGTTCGCCGGATAGTTTAACCGCTTTTCACCACGAAGCGCACGAAGGACACGAAGCAGGAATGGGCTAGCGGGCTTCTTCGTGTCCTTCGTGATCTTCGTGGTGAATGGTGTTTACTTCGCCGTCAGCAGCGGCTTGATGAGCTTGTTCCATTCGTCGTAGCCGGCGCGGTTGAGGTGGAGGTTGTCGGGCATGAAGAGTTCCGGCCTCGGCTTGCCGTCCGCGCCGAGCATCACCGGCTCGACGTCGAAGTAGCGGATGTAGTCGGTCTGGGCGGCGTAGTCGCGAACCAT
>VFKU01000914.1 GCA_009885415.1 Rhodothermota bacterium | reverse complement strand
TGATGCCGATGCCGCCGACCAGCAGCGAGATCGCCGCGATCGCCCCAAGCACGATATTGAACATGCGCGCGCTCGCCTCGGCCTGACGCAATAGCGCCAGCGGCACCTCAACCTCGAAATCGTTCTTCTTGTGGCGGCGCGCGAGGATTTCCTTCACCACGTCGCCGATGACGATCACCGCCTCCTGGTCTTTCACGCGCAGCGTCGCCTCGTGCAATTCGATCTTCTCCGACTGCACCGAGCCGCCCGTCCGCCGCACGATCGTCTCGCCGAAGCGGTGCTTCGCCGCCGTCAGCGGAATGAATACGCGGTTGGGAGAGGCGGCCTGGTCGCCGCTTTCGTTCTCGGCCGTGTTAGAGAAACCGCCCGGCTCCATCACGCCGACGACGGTGTAGTAGTCGCCGATGATCTTCACGCTCTTGCCGATGGGGTTTTCGAAAGGAAACAGGTGCCGGACCACGTCGTAGCCCAGCACGCACACGTTCAGGCGGGCGTCAACTTCGTCCTGCGTGAAAAAGCGCCCGTCCTGCACCTTGTAGTTGCGCATCACCGGATATTCGATCGTCGTCCCCATGATGTCCGCATCGACCTTCCGGTCAAGGTTCCACACGGTCTCGCGCAAAATCCGCGCCGGCACCACGTCCACCACGCCCGGGATACTGTTGCGAATCACCTCGATATCGCGATAGGTCAGGCCGTACTCCAGCGCCGCGATCCCCATGCGGCCCCGGCCGCTCGTGGCCGCCGCCGCTTCCGCGGGTTTGACGCTGTTCAAAATAATGTTGTTGCTGCCGAGCCGGCGCAACTGCTCCTGCGCCTCGTGGCTCGCGCCTTCGCCGACCGCAAGCATAGCGATCACGGAGCTAACGCCGAAGACCATGCCCATCACCGTAAGCAGGGATCGCAGACCGTGCGAGACGATGCTCTTCATGCCCAGCAAGACCGTGCGCTTGACGCGCCACGCCCAAAAGCCGAAGCTGCCGCGACCGCCCGCCTTCGCGCTAGTTGCGAACGCGTTCATCGCTCTCCAGGACCCCGTCGCGCAGCCGCACCCGCCGCCGCGAGCGCTCCGCCAATTCGTCCGCGTGCGTCACCATGATCAGCGTCTTGCCGTGCTGGTGAAGTTCATCGAAAATATTCAAAATCTCCGCGCCCGATTTGGAGTCGAGGTTGCCCGTCGGCTCGTCGGCGAGAATAATCAGCGGGTCGTTCGCCAGCGCGCGCGCGATCGCCACGCGCTGCTGTTGTCCGCCGGAAAGCTCGAAAGGCTTGTGATAGATCCGGTCGCCCAGACCCACGCGCTCCGCCAGACGGATGCCCACCTCGCGGCTCTCCGCCTCGTTCCACCCCTGGTAATAAAGCGGCAACTCAATATTTTCGACCACGTTCAACTGCTGAATCAGGTTGTACGACTGGAAAATGAATCCCAGACGCGCGCCGCGAATCGCCGAGAGCTCGTTGTCGTCGAGCTGCGAAACATCGTCGCCGCCAAGGTAGTACTTGCCCTCGGAGGGCTGATCGAGACAACCCAGCACATTCATCAACGTCGACTTCCCGCAGCCCGACGGCCCCATGATCGTCACGTAGTCGCCCTGATTGAAATCGAGCGTCACACCGCGAAGCGCCTGCACCGTCACCGCGCCCATGCGATACGTCTTATGGACGTCCTCGACCCGCGCTATCACTTCGCTCTTCATCGTCCGCCTTCCCGCCGCGTCAGGCCGCTTTGAGCGCGGGCGCCGCGCCGCCCGTGCCCTGGGCCGCGCCGTCTTCGGCCTTGTCCAGTTTGTCCTGCCCGCCCGCGTCCGGAGCAAGCAGGAGGACCTCTTCGCCCTCGCCCAGGCCGCTCTTGATCTCGATAAATTCCTCGGTGAAATTACCCACCGTGACCACGCGCCGCGTGACGCTGCCGCCTTTATTCACATACACGACCTGGTCGTTCCCGTGATACGACACGGCCTGAATCGGCACGTAGACGACATCGTGCAGCGTCGTGATCAGGATTTCCGTCTGCGCGCTCATCCCCGGCCGCAGCCAGTCGTATACGCCGTCGATGCGCAGCGTCGTCGGATACACTTTCAGGTCCGGGTTCATAAACATGTTCGCCGAGTCTATCAGCACGGCGACGCGCTCGACCGTGCCCTCGAGCGGACGATCGGGAAAAGCGTCAACCCGAAGACGGACCTTCTGGCCCGGCGCAATTTTTTGCACCACGGCCTCGTGGATGCTCACCTTCACGCCCATCTTCGTCATGTCGGGGATCGTGATGATTTTCTGCCGCTCACGCACCGTCGTGCCTTCGAGGATCGGCTCCTCGTTCTGCCGCCGAAAAGGATTGGAATCCGAGCTCGATCCGTACACCACCAGGCCCGGACGTTCCGCGCGGATCACGCACTTGGAAAGTTGCGTCTCCAGATCGGTCAACTGGCTCCGTTCCAGATTGAACTTCTGCTCAGCCGCCGACAACGCGCTGGCCGCCTGCGAAAGCTTCGCGCTGGCCTCCTGCATCTTCCGCTCGAGATCCATCAGCGACTCTTCGTAATCGGAGAGCAGCTTCTCCGCCATCTTCACGAAGGTGTATTCGACATACAAATTCTTGTCCGTGCGGCTCGACTGTTCCTGAATCTCCGCCTTCTTCACCTTCACGACTTCCAGATCGAGGTCGTTCTGAGTGATGAACTTCTCTTTTGCCAGCCGCTCCTGCCCGTCGAGCCTGTTCTTCGCCAGCTTGTAGTCCTCGGTCGCGACGATCTTCTTGTCTTCAAGGGCGCGTAGCTGTTGCTTCGCTTCTCCGTCCTCGAGTTTTTCATCGTCCGCGTAGCTCGCGAAATCGATCTCCGCGCGCTTGGCGAGGTACGCCTCATCGCGTACAAACAGGGCCTTCGACACAATCGGCGCCGCAGGGGCCACCGGCGCCGCGGGTACATTTGCTCCACCCCCGGCCGAGGGCGTGATGCCCATCTGTTTTACGATCTCATCGGGATCCATCCCGCGCTCGCGCATCCGCGCCGCGATCGCCTCCGGAATCTTACCGCCGTTGGCCTCAATCATCGCCTTGAAGCGCTCGGGATCCATCCGTGGGGCGCCGCCAGATCCACCGGCGCCTCCTGGTCCTCCGGGATCGCCCGGGCCGCCGCCACCCCGCTCTCCGCCGCCGCTGGGTGCCGACAACGCGCCTCCCGCAGGACCGTCGGGGACAGAGCTCGCGCCGGGCGAAGCAGCGGCCCCATCCTGCGGATCGCGTCGGCCATTTCCAGCGTCGCCGCCCTCTCGCCGCCGACGCTCGCCGCCACCCTGCCATTGCCTCGGGCCCGCAGACACCCCTTCGCCAGTGACGATAGGCGTGACGCCCAGCGCCACTGTCGGCTGCGCAAGCTCCGGTTTCGGCCCACCCTGTTTCTTCAGTTCCGCCAGTTTGGTCGCGGCAACATCGAGGCCCAGGCGCTGAATGATCGAATCGACCGCTTTCTTGCCCAAATACTTTTCAAAGTCCATGCGCGCGAATTTCGAGGTCAGTTCCGCCGTCGAAATCGTGCTCTGGTTCTGACTCAATTGGATTTCGTACTGCGCCTTCTTCTCGATGTAGCTCGATTCGGCGCTCTGAAACGCCATCTGCTGGTTCACCACGCGGTCCTTCAGATCGGCGGAGTCCAGCTCCACCAAGACCTTCTTCTGCTCCACATCCGCGGGCGTAACCAGGTAGCCCTCTTCCACCAGGCTCAGGATTTTTACGCCCTGGTTGCCCTTGATCTCCGAAATAATCTCCTGAGATTCCAGCGCCTGAATCGAACCGCCCCCGGTCACGGTAATATCGAGATCGCCTTTCTTGGCGACATAGGTCGTGCCTTGCGCGATGCCGCCCGTGCTGGACCCAAAAAAATAATATGCACCGGCGGCCAGCACAGCCACCGCACCCACAGCCGCCACGATACGCCCCCGCCTTACCCCGCCTGCCTTCAATTTCGGCTTCGCGTGGTGATCGATCGCCGCGTCAGACATCTTTAATCTCCTCCCACATCCCGTTCTCTTTCACGTAAAGAATGCCCAGGTCGCGCCAGAATTGGAGCAACGAGATGTGGTAATCCACGATCGCGCTGGTGACGCCGCTCTGCGCGGCCGTCAGCGCGTTTTGCGCGTCCACCTGGTCGATAATGTTCCCGAGCCCGAGTTCGGCGCGCAGTTTCAATTCGTCCGCGCGGCTCTGGTTGAGATCGAGGCTCTTCTTGCTGATCTCGTAATCTCTTTCCGCCTGCATAAGATTTCGGTAGGAATTGCGCACGTCCAGCTTCACCGTGTCCTCGACCAGCGACGCATTACGCGTCGCCACTTCATAATCAATAAGCGAGCGCCGGTACCCATTCCGTTCGGCCTTGCGATCCAGCGGCAGATCCAGAGCCAGTCCCGCCGTCCACGTGCTGCGGTCAAAATCCAGCGCAGAAAAACGGTTGCCGCTCTTGCTGCCGACATTGCCCGTCGCCGTCAAATCCAGGCCCGGCTTGAGCGCGTTCGCCGCCACCTTCACCCGCCGCTCCGCGTCGACCAGTTGGTCCTTCTGCGTGTAAAGATCCAGCCGTGTCGTCAGCGCGACCTGCACGGCCTCTTCCGTCGTCACCGACGGCATCGTCACGCCCCGTTCGAGCAGGCGCGTCAGTTCCGCCTCGTCCAGGACCAGCTTCGTGTCGGTCGGCAGACCGAGCAGGATTTTGAAACTGTCCATGCTCTGCGAGTAATTGCGCACGGAGTTCGTCCAACTGAGTTCGCGGCGCAATGCGGACTCTTCGAGGCGAGCGACATCGGCCGCGGTCTTAAGACCCTCTTCCTGGAAGGCCCGCTCGCGTTTGAGACTCGTCTCGAAACTTTTCAGGCCGAGGTAGTTGTTCCGCGCCGCATCCCGCGCCTGCAAGGCCCCGTAATATTGAGAGGCCACCCGCACCGCGAAGTCCTTGCGAAAGTCAGTGAAATCGCGCAGCGCGTACAACACATCGCGTTCGCCTTGCGTCAAAAATTCTGTTGTCACGGCCTTGCCCGCGCCGCGCAACAAAGGCTGCGTAAAGGTCGCGGCCAGTGTGGACGACGCGCTGCCGCCGCTGCCGCCGGTCAAAAACTGGAAGAAATTCGTCGTCAGCGTTGTGGCGATCCGCCCCCCGCTCTTCAGCAACATGTTGAAGCCGAAGCGGGTCGAGCCTTCGATACTCGTGTCGCGCACCGAATCCGTCCCCGACGCCGTGCCGCGGGACGCCATCACGCCCGAGGACGACACCGCATCCGAATACTGCTGTAAGAGCTGCGCCGGCGCCCCCGCCATCGTGTCCACCGCGCGCGCCAACGCGGTCGTCTCGTCGTGCGCGCTCCACACGTGATCGGCGCTGATCTCTCCGCTAAAGATCGGCGCGAACTCGTGGCGATCCAAGGTCAACGAGAGCGCTTGCAAATACAACTTTTCTTTCTGAGATAGGTAGTCCCGGTTGTGCGTGAACGCGAGCTCGAGCGCTTTCTCCAGCCCGAGGACCGACGACCCGCTCTCATCGACCTCCGGCCCGAGAAACTCGTATTGCGCCTGAATCGTCGCCAGCGCGCTGAGATCCGGTGCCGGGCCCCGATCGATCTTGATGTCCTTCAGCATCCCCGGCACCTCGGGGCTCTTCTGCTCGAGGATTTTGTACGCCTCCTTGTCCGCCGACTCCCGGTAATGGGTGGTCGAGCAGGCGGCAAGCAGAACCGCGCTCAGAAAGGCCAGGCCGGCCGCTCGAAGGAACGCAATTCGACATAACGCGGGGCGAAGAAAATTGGGCATCATAATTCCGTTGAAACGTCCAATGGGCATGATTGCCCACTGATTAGATGGCGAAACAGCCGAAACGGTTACAAACCCCCATGCGCGGGCCTGTTTTAGCACTTTTTGGACCACCCCCGCCGCGCCAGAGTCTTCAGCTCGCCCCATAATTCCCATCCCTCCCATTCTTCCCATCGGCCCCGCCAAAGTACTCCCGCACCGACTCGATGTCCCGCGCGATCTGCTCTTGCAGCTCTTCGCGGCTCCGAAACTTCTTCTCGGGGCGCACGCGCCGGTGGAATACGATCTCGATCTCTTTGCCGACCAGTTCCTGGTCGAAATCCAGCAGGTGCGCCTCGACCGTGAGGTCCTCCTGCCGGATCGTCGGCGCGATCCCGATATTCACCGCGGCCGCATGACGCCCGCCATCCACCAGCGCCTCGGCGATATATACCCCCTGCGCAGGTACCGCGCTGTGATCCGGCTTCACGTTCGCCGTAGGGAACCCCAGCGTAACGCCGATGCCCCGCCCACGCACGACCACGCCGGTCAGCGAATACTTTCGCCCAAGTAGGTTCTCCGCCGCTGCCAAGTCACCCTGCAAGACCCGCTCGCGCACCAGCGTACTGCTCACGCGCTCGGCGCCGAGAATCAGCGGCGGCACTTCTTCCACCGTGAAACCGTGCACCGGCCCCAACGCGCGCAGCATCGTCACGTCGCCGCGCGCGCCCTTGCCGAAGCGGCAATCATGTCCAACGACGATCGTCCGTGCGCGGCACCGCTCGCAGAGCAATCGCGCGATAAAATCTTCGGGGTCCATATCGGCCGTGCGCCGATCAAAAGGCAGCACAAACAGCGCACAGATGCCCGCCTCGGCCAGGAGTTGTTCTTTCTTCGCGTCGCTGGTGAGCAGGTTGGGTGCGTTTTCTGGCGCGAAGAATTCGCGCGGATGCGGCCGCATCGTCAAGACTGCCGGCGTGCCCGAAATGCCGCGCGCGATCGCCGTCACCCGATCGAGGATCAGCCGGTGCCCACGGTGAATACCGTCGAAGCTGCCGACGGTCAGCACGACATTCGGATGGCCGCTCGACTCCGCCCGGATATCGCGAATGAGGTCCATCGGCCCGCTCCGCCTTTATTCGGCGTCCACAAAAACCCGCTTGGGATGCACCTGCCACTCGCCCGGCCCCTGCTTCACCTGGCCCAGCGCGAGCAGTTCGCCCGATTCGGATTTGATCTGCACCCAGCCCTCGGCCGCGGGGCATTCTGTCTTCAATTCAATCCGGCCGAGCACACCGCCCGTCGCGAGCATGCGCTCGCCGTGCCGCCGGATCACTACGACCGGCAGTTCGAGCGCATCGCCCATCGGCAGCAGACGCCGGCGCACATCGTCTTCAGTCTTCAACGCGTCGAGCGTGATCGCACCGTCCACGTTGTACCGCCCGACCGCCGTGCGCCGCAAGGTATCGAGCGCACCGCCGCAACCCAGCCGCTGCCCGACTTCGTGGCACAGGCTTCGCACGTAGGTCCCGCTCGTGCAACTCACGCGAAACTTCACCAGCGGTGGCGTGTATTCCACCGCGTCGAACTCGCTCACGGTAATGTTGCGCGGCTTGCGCTCCACGGTCTCGCCTTTGCGCGCGAGTTTATAGAGCCGCTGCCCACCCACCTTCACCGCGCTGACCATCGGCGGCACCTGCATGATGTGGCCTGTGAATTCCTCGAGTGCCTTCCGGATTTGCGCAAGCGTGAGCTCCGGCACCGGCCGTTGCTCGATCACCTGGCCGTCCATGTCGTGCGAGTCCGTCACCACGCCGAGGCGCATGTAGCCCTCGTAGACTTTGTCGAGCCCGGTGAGATACTCCGAGAGCCGCGTCGCCGGGCCCACGCACAAAATCAGCAGGCCCGTCGCCGACGGATCGAGCGTGCCCGTGTGGCCCACGCGACGGATGCCCGCCGCCGCGCGCACGCGATCCACAACGTCGTGCGAGGTCATCCCCGCGGGCTTGTCGACCAGAAGCACGCCTTTGATGTCTTCCGCCATGTCACCGCCTACTTGTTCTGGGTCTCGCCGAGCGCAGTTTCGACCTGCGCCACGACAACCCGAATCGTTTCTTCCAAGGGGAAAAGCAAAATCGCCCCGGCCGCGCCCGCATGACCGCCGCCGCCGAGTGGCTTGAGCAGTTGCCCCGCGTTGATCGGACTACGCGCGCGCATGCTCACTTTAATCCGCCCCGGCTTCAGCTCGCGGAACAAGGCGCCCACCTGCACACCCGCGAGGTTCCGCACGAAATTTACGAGGCCCTCGACGTCCTCCGCGTCCGCGTG
>VFKU01000057.1 GCA_009885415.1 Rhodothermota bacterium | reverse complement strand
TGGGGCCGAGCGGGATTTGGGTGAGGTCCTGATCGAGGTAGGCCTGGATGATGTTGCGCACGGCTTGGTCGTTGGTGGCTGTGCTCGGCGAGGCTGTGGCGTCCGCGGGGACTGCGGCGAGCGAGGGCGTGCGGGAGCTACTGCTACGAAGCGCGAGGCCCAAATACAGGACCGCCGCAAGGAGTGTGACGGCGATAAAGGCGACGGTGCGGGTCGTGTTTTCCGGGGTGCTGCGCTGGCCGGGTGCGAAGACGTAGCTGAGGGCGCGTCCACAGTCTTTGAGGAAACCGGTGGGCGATTCGCCGCGGTAGAGCAGGAGGGCGACGAAGAGCGCGAGGTTGATGAGGTGCGTGGCGATACATAGCGGGCAGAGCGGCACTTGGCCCGAGACGAAGAGCCAGGCGAGATAGCCGTTGACGCCGAGCCCCACGAGGTTGCCAAGAAGCGCGGCGGCGAGGGCGGGCTTGAAAAAGACGCTGCGCAGCCACATGCCGCCGAGGACGAGCGCGCCGAGCGCGCCGAAGTAGACGACGCCCCACCCACCGAGCGAGAGACCGAAGAGGTGGCTGTATTCCGAGGTGAGCGTGCCGTCGCAGGTCTGTTCGAAGACGGCATTGCAGAAGTCCGAGCCGGCCTGGCCCGCGGCGAGCTTGTTGCCGCGTGAGAAAAGGTAGAGCGAGATGCCGATCCCCGCCAGGATAAGAAGCACCGCCGCCGCGCCCGCCCACTTCTTGCTCTGCATTATCTGCTCCAGGTCGTCCGATCGCGAGGGCACATCGTATCAAACGAGGCCGGTGCGGAGGGAATTGTGGCGCTCGTTCGGGGAGGATGTGGAAACGGCCCGGCGCGGGGCCGGGCCGTGGTGCAGAACAAATCCAGATTTAGGTCAATTCGAGAAGGTCGCCTCGCCCAGAGGGTCCTGGCGAATTCGCATGTTCGAGATGCGGAAATCCCGGTACTTGTCGGGCGGGACTTCGTTCAACTGTTCAAAGAATTTCACGAGATTGGCGACGTCCTTGTCGGTGAGTCCGGAAATCTTCAGGAGTTCAGGGTCCGCGTTTCGCAGCTTGCCTTGCTTGGCTAGATCGACGGCTTTCAGGTGCATTCGAATCGCTTCTTCGATCGTCGCGTAGCGCCCGTTGTGCATGTAGGGGTCGGTGCCGTTTGGGTCGCGCAACTTCGGCGTCTTGAATGCGCCAAAGTTTTCTTCCTTCGGGTCGACGTTCCAGCGGCCGAGGTCGGCCTTTTCGGGGTCTTTGACGTCGACGCGCGATTTCGTTTTTTCAGAGGGCGCGGCGGGCTTGTAATTCATAAACGCGCCTTCGCCGTGGACCGCGTCATACTCGAACTGCGTCGTGCCGATGTTGTGGAACTTGCCGTCGGTGAATCGCGGTGGGACGTGGCAGGCGATGCAATTGCCGATGTTTATCTCGTCGCCGTTGGTCGAGCTGCTCCACGTCGGCATCATTCGGAAGAAGGCCTTGAAGCCTTGGTAGGCATCTTCGTCGTAATCCGCGACGAAACGCATCTGCACGCGGCTTTCTTCATTCGCAATCCGCGATAAGAACAGCCGGCCGCTGTAATCGAGCGGCGTGTCGCCCTCGCCTGCAAGCGTTTGTGGTAGCCGATTTTGTTGCATCACGGCGTCGTATCCCGCGCTATTGTTCGTCGTCACGGTCGAGAGGTAATCGGTGATCGAAGCGATGACGGCCTTGAGCGCATCGCCGGGGCTGAGCGCGGCAACGTCAAGGTGCTTGACGGTCTTGAACTGCGCGGCGTAAGTGCCTTCGGCGAGGATGTCGGTGCCGTCGTCGTTTGCGAGCAGCGCCTGGATTTCCGATTGGGCCTGGTCCGCCTCGCCGGGCCGCCAGCCCATGTGTTCGGAGGTCAGCTTGTGGGCGAGGTAGGCCGCGAGCGAATCAAAGGCGCCGTCACTCGGGAAAGATTTCTCGACGACCACATCGAGGAGGGTGGGCGTATTACGCAGCGTCTCGATTTTCGAGCCGCGATCGTTCGCTGGCATGACGCTGAGCGCGAGCGCGTCTGTCCAGCGGCGTGCATTGCCCGAGGCTTCGGCGGGGATGTGGCAGGTGCGGCAACTGGTGGCGAGGTTGGCGCCGGGGTTGCCTAGACGATTGTCGTAGAACAAGCGTGCGCCGAGCCGCGCCTCGGGCGAGAGTTTGGAGAGTTCAG
>VFKU01000559.1 GCA_009885415.1 Rhodothermota bacterium | reverse complement strand
TGCAAGTGCCGGCGATCTCGGTGGTGAACCGCATCCGGCGTCGGCGTCTGATCAGCGTGGTGTGCTCGGGCCTTGGGCGGCTGTTCCTGATGTGCATCTGCTTTCTGCCGTTCTTCACTCCGGCGTCGTGGCGCGTGCCGCTGTTGCTCATTGCGCTCAGCGTCTACTTCGGGCTGAACGCGATCAGTTCGTGCTCCTTCAACTCGTGGATGCGCGATTTGATGCCGATGCACGTGATGGGCGCGATCTTCGGGCGGCGCATGGCGATCGGGACGATGATCGGCGCGGGGCTGAGCCTGGTGGCCGGTTTCGGCGCGGACATCGCGACGACGCGCTTCGGCGACGCGCGCATGGTGTACAGCGTGCTCTTCGCGATCGGCGGACTCTTCGGACTCGTGGGCACGTGCTCGCTGGCGCGCGTACCGGAGCCGGCGATGCGTCCGCCGAGCGCGGCGGGCCTGCTCAAGCTTCTCGGCGAACCGCTGCGCCACGAGAACTACCGAAAACTGCTCATCTTCCTCGGCTGGTGGAACGCGGCAGTGAACATGGCCGCGCCGTTCTTCGTGGTGTACATGCTCAAGCAGATCGGCCTGAGCATGGGATACGTCTTGAGCCTCGCGGTGCTGAGCCAGGTCGTGAACGCGCTGTTTTTTCGCATTTGGGGCCGCATCGCGGACCGCTTCACGAATAAGAGCGTGCTGGCGGTCGCAGGGCCGCTGTTCATTTTCAGTTTCGTCATATGGCCCTTCACCACGATGCCCAATTCATACTTCCTCACTATACCGATGCTTGTTGCCATCCACGTGCTCGCGGGGATTTCGACTGCGGGGGTGAACCTGTGCGCGGGCAACATCGCGATCAAGGCCGCGCCTTACGGCGAGGCGACGGCGTATCTGGCCGTGAACGCCTTCGTCTCGGGCGTCGCGGCGACGATCGCGCCGATCCTCGCGGGCCTCGCGGCCGACTGGTTCGACCTCAACCAGGTGCGCGTCACGCTCGAGTGGACCTCGACCAGCGCGGCCGGCGAGCCGAGCACCTGGGGCCTGCCCGCGGTCGACCTCGCGGGACTCGACTTCGTGTTTCTGATCGCCTTCGTCGTCGGGCTCTACGCGATCCACCGGCTGCTCGCCGTGAAGGAGGAGGGCGAAGTCGAAGAAGAGATCGTCGTGCAGGAATTGTACGCCGAAGTCCGCAAGGCGGTCGCGAATATTTCCAACGTCGCCGGGTTACGCCACCTGACGTATTTCCCCTACGCGGTCTTGCAGTACCTCCGCGGGAAGAAGGCCTCCGTCAGCGAGGACGACCTGCGGAGTTTGTAAGAACAAACCCTTATCTAACCGCCGATGGATGGAATGGACACCGATGCCCCGGTACGGTCTTGAGACGCTGGACATTCCCGTGGACTTGGAGTAGTCTCAAAAGAGTGCATGTGCGGCCGCCCCGCAGCTACCTGCGGATCGCCGCCGAGAAGGTGCCCTTGCCATGGCACGAATTCAGCTATCGATTGACGACGGACCGCAGCGCATGACGCTGCACGCCACGCTCGAATCGGCGGGCCACAGCATCGTCGAGACGGGCGGCGACGTTCTGTTCACGTCCTCCGCGGATGTCGCGCTGCGACGCGCGCGCGACACCCGCGTCATCCTGCTGGCGACGGCCTCGGGCGTTCCGGAGGCCGTCCGCGCGATGCGCGAGGGCGTGTGGGGCTACATCTTCGTGCCTTTGCAGCCGGGCGAGGCGGTCCTCGCCGTCGAGCGCGCGCTCGCGAGCGGCCCAGCGCCCGCCGAAGACCTGCGCGCGCTCGAAGAGGTCGAGATCGAACATATCCACCGTGTCCTGCGCAAATGCAAGAACAACCAGGCCAAGGCCGCCCGCATGCTCGGCATCGGCCGAAACACGCTTTGGCGAAAACTTAAAAAAACCAGCGCGCCAAGCGACTAATCAAAACAGACAAGACCCGCGGCTTTCCCTAATAGCCGCTCCTCGGCTTTCGAAAACGAACGCACTATCGTACGCGCCTAACGGAACTCTATACTCCCACCCGCGACACCTCTGGAGACCGCCGACATGTACCGTCCGGGATGGAGCGAGCTGGGCGATTCCTTCTATGCCGAGTTTGCCGCGCCGCGCGGTCTGTCGATTCGCGCGTGTCACATCGGGACCGACGCGGCCGCGCGTCTGGCGGTCTTCGCGCGCGCGCTTGGGGCGGACTCGTGTCTGCTGGTGAGCGACGAGAACACCTATCGCGCCGGTGGCGACGGAGTTGCGCTCGCGCTCGCGGCTGCGGGCCTTGGTGTACGCCATCATCGCCTGGGCGCGACTCCGGTCGAGGGAACCGACGCGCTCGGGGACGAAGTCGCCGCGGCTGCGGGCGATGCGGCCCTCCTGGTCGCGGTCGGATCCGGCACCGTCACGGATCTTGCCAAATACGCC
>VFKU01000604.1 GCA_009885415.1 Rhodothermota bacterium | reverse complement strand
GCCGACGGCGCGGACCTCGCCCAGATAATGATGTTTGGCCAGGAGCCGGCGGGCACGGGCTCTGGCTTTGGAAGTCGGCAGCCCTTGAATTTGGATCTCCGCCAGCGCACCGGAGACGGTGGCGGAAGTAGTCCGTGAGGGTTTCGACATGGCCGGAGCATGGAAAACATTTTCCGGCGAGTTCAGACATATCGAGGCTTTTTCAAAACCTCCGCTGGTGGGATGAGCGTGGGGTGAACTGGCCGGGTGAAGCCATGAAATTTTCATTTTCAATCTCCAACCGCCCGTTTTTTGACCCGGGCAAACACGCTTCGCCCGTGGCACCGGATTCCGGCGCGAATGTCAGGGCCGCTTCCCGCCAGCGGTGTGGCTCTTGCTTGCTTCAACACAGCCGCGCATACAGCGCCGTGGCCGTCAGCGCCCCCAGCCCGAACATCAGATGGCACATCACCTTGGCCGCCCCGCGCACCCGCACCCAGCGCCCGCCATAACGCTCCTTCAACAAACTGTGGACCCGCTCGGCCGCGCTCCGCTCCTTGAACCGCTGCTTCTGCGCCGGGGCCAGCGGGATTTTCTCCCCCCGGCGCGGGTTGGGATCAATGATCGGCACATGGCCCAGACTCCGGCTGAAGGCGTGGATCTCCGGGGCGTCATACGCGCTGTCCATCAGGTCGTAGAGCGAGGTCACCCGTTGCGCGCTCATCTGCGCCAGCGGAATGGCCACCTGCGAATCATGCACGCTGGCGCTGGTCAGCACGGCACTGATCGGGAAGTCCCCGTCCACGGTGTCGAGATGGAGCTTGTAGCCGATCCAGCTTTCCGTGTGGCCCTTGCTGTTGCGCTTGCAGCCGACGGCGCAACGGGCGGGCAGGTCGGCCAGGTTCTCGGCCAGCGGGCGTGCGGGCTGGAGTTCCACGCGCCTGGGCGGCGCGGGCGGACGCACTTCGCCCTGCTTGGGCCGCCCGCGTTTGCGGGGCGCCGTGACGGCGGGCGCGGGTTTGGGCGCGGGCCGTTCGGGCGCCTCGATGGCGGTGGCGTCGCGGCTGACGTGGCCGACGAGCTTCGGCCCCGCGTGCGTCTTGACCATGTGCTCGTGGATTTGCTGGGGCAACTGGTCGTCGGCAAACTGTTTGAAGGCGCGGCAGAAGGTGGGTTCGCTGGGGATTTCACCGGGATTGTCCCAGCCGCAGAGCTGCCGCAAGAGCGGACGGGACTGGAGCGCGTCCAGGAGCGCGCCGGTGGTGGGGAACTGATAGACGCTCTTGGCGATGAAGGCGTGGGCCAGCCAGACGCGCGGACAGGGCGGGCAGCCGTTGCCGCACCATTCGTATGCGCGGGTGAAGCGGCCCAGATCGGTGAGCGAAATGACTTCGCAGAACTGGCGGTCCAGGGCGGAGAGCGTCCCCAGTTCCGCTTCGAGCGCGGGGAAAAGCTGGCCTTGCAGATGGTGGAAGAGGGTCGTGAGATCAGCCATGTGTAGCTGACCCGCCGCGCGCCGGCCGGTTCAAACTAATCAGAAAAAATCCCCACAGCGCCGGGTTTTGAAAGAGCGTCATTGGTTTTCGCTTTGTTGCAGACGGCGAGGCGGGTGTTTTCTAAACTGCGTGGCATGACCCACCAGACCAGTTTTGCCCAGGCCGAGTTCGCGGAGAAGAAGAAGATCGCCCGCCGTGAGAAGCGGTTTGAGCAGCGTCGCCAGATCCATCGTGCCGCCGGTGACCGCGCCGGCGCCGACGGTGGAGTGCATTTCGTCAATGAAGAGAATAGGCTTCCGCCGGGCGCCGAGCGTGGCGATGACGGCCTTGAAGCGCTCCTCGAAGTCGCCGCGAT
>VFKU01000930.1 GCA_009885415.1 Rhodothermota bacterium | reverse complement strand
GCGGCCGACGCCCCCGGCTCCGAGGACGCGCCGGCCATCCTGCAAATGCTCCACGACACGCTCGACGTGTCCCAGTCTTTCTCCGACTGGACCGCGCGCCTCATGGCCCGCCTCTTCCACGACACGCCGCTCATTCTCTTCACACCCGAGCTGGCCGTCGCGCGCCGCATCGCCGCTGAAATTTTTCGGCGCGAACTTGAGGAGCCGCTCGAAACCACCCGCCGCGTAAACGAGGCCGGCAAACGCCTCGCCGCGCTCGGTTTCGAGCCGCAGGTCGTCAAGGCCCCCGAGGAGTGTTCCTTCTTCCTTGAAACGGGCGGACGCCGCCGCAAAGTGATTTATGAAAATGGAACTTTCTTCCTCCCGGAGGCGGACGCGAAATTCAGCGTCGCCGATCTGCGTGCGCTCCTCGACTCCGCCCCCGAGCGCTTCACCGCCAACGTCGCGCTCCGCTGCATCATCCAACAGCGGCTATTCCCCACGCGCGCCTACGTCGCCGGCCCGGGCGAACTCGCCTATTGGGCGCAGCTCAGCGCCGCCTTCGAGCGCCACGGATTGCCCATGCCTGTCGTCTATCCCCGCGCGCAGTGCCTCCTCACTACGATCAAACTCAACAAGCTACGCACCAAACTCGGTCTCAGCCTCGAAGAACTCGCGCTCGCCGAAGACGAAACCGTCACGCTCGCAATGCAACGCGCCGGGGCTCACCCCATGCTCGGCCGCGTCCAACAGTCACACACCAAAGTCCGCGCCGAGCTCGACGCGCTCATGAAAACGCTCGAGCCCTCCGCGCCGACGGCCGCGCAGATGGTCCCCGCACTTCTCGCGGAACTCGATCGCGGCGTATCCCGCCTCGAACGCGCTCTGCTCATGGCGGACGAAGCGAAACACGCGACGGTCCGGCAGCAGGTCGAGCGCCTTCGGAACAGCCTGCGCCCCCACCGAAAGCCGCAGGAGCGGGTCTTCACTGTTTTTTCGTTCCTCTTCGAACACGGTCCGGGTTTAATCTCGCGGCTCTTGAACGAAATTGACCCTGAATCGAAACAGGTACAGGAGGTCGAACTATGAGCATTGACGTGTTGGCCGTGGGCGCACATCCCGACGACGCCGATCTCGGCGTCGGCGGCACGCTGCTCCTCCTCGCGGCGCAGGGCTTCTCTACCGCGATCCTCGATCTCACGCAGGGCGAGGCCGCCTCGCGCGGCAACGCCGACGAGCGCCTGCGCGAAGCCGACAAGGCCGCACGCGTCCTCCAGGTGCGCGAACGCTACAACGCGGAGCTCCCCGACGGCGGCCTTGCCAACACCCCCGAGCAGCGCCTGCGCCTCATC
>VFKU01000645.1 GCA_009885415.1 Rhodothermota bacterium | reverse complement strand
TGATGTACGGCTGCGGCGATGCGGTGATTGGGATCAATCCGGCGACGGACAACGTCGGCGTGTGCGTCGGGCTGTTGCGGATGCTCGATACACTGATTACGAAGTTCGAGATTCCGACGCAATCGTGTGTGCTCGCGCATGTGACGACCTCGATGGAGGCGATGGCGCAGGGCGCGCCGGTGGACTTGGTGTTCCAGTCGATCGCGGGGACGCAGAAGGCGAACACGAGCTTTGGCATTTCGCTGTCGATGCTGGCCGAGGCGCACGCTATGGCGCTGGCACTCAAGCGCGGGCCGCTCGGGGACAACGTGATGTACTTCGAGACGGGGCAGGGATCGTGCCTCTCGGCGGACGCGCATCACGGTTGTGACCAGCAGACGCTCGAGGCACGCGCGTACGCGGTCGCGCGGAAGTTCCGGCCTTTGCTGGTGAATACGGTGGTCGGTTTTATCGGGCCAGAATATCTTTACGACGGAAAGCAGATCATCCGCGCGGGGCTCGAGGACCACTTCTGCGGGAAGCTGCTCGGCCTGCCGATGGGCTGCGACGTGTGCTACACGAACCATGCGCGCGCGGATCAGGACGACATGGATACCTTGCTGACGCTGCTTGGCGTGGCCGGCTGCAACTACTTCATGGGCGTGCCGGGCGCGGACGACATCATGCTGCAATACCAGAGCACGTCGTTTCATGATGCGAATTACCTGCGCCGCGTGCTCGGGTTGCGACCCGCGCCGGAGTTTGAGGCGTGGTTGCAGAAGATGCGGATCGTCGATGCGGAGAACCGGTTGTTGCCGGCGGACACGGGGCATAAATTGTTGAGTTTCGATCCCGTTTGAGCGGAAAGGAAATATCGTGATCATCATTACCGGCGGTGCGCAGGTTTCGGAGACGAATCGTGCGGCCTTTCTCGTGATTGGCGAGCGACAAGTGACGAACTCGCGGCGAGAGGCGGGCTGCGTGTCGTATGCGTTCTACGAGGACGCGATGGTTCCGGGTCGGTTCTTTTTCTTTGAAGAGTGGAAGGATCAGGCGGCGGTAGATTTTCATTTCGCGCAGCCGTATTGCCGCGAGTTCATGACGCAGGCGCGGGCGTTGGCGTCGACGCCGCCGGAAATCAAGATACGTAACGTAGACTAAGGGAGGGTCGCGCTCCTGCGCGACCGGAACACGGAGATATACCAATGCGACTATATTCGGCTGTCGTCACCATACTTTCCATATTTCTGCTTTCCGGTTGCACTGTCGCTAAAGACACGTCGGCGAAACCGCAGATTCAACTGTTCAAGTTCAATCCGAAGTACGTTGAAGAGCCAGAGAATTTGTGGGAGATTCTGGAGAAGGAATCCGATTTCAAGAGTGTGACCTCAGCGAGAGATCTTCCGCCGAGCGTCGTCTCGCTTTGTGCGGATCCGGATGCCCGGATTGCCGATCCGGGTAAGAAGTGGGAGGTCGGGGACGTAATCACCGATCCGAATTTGCCGATGGCCCGGCTGATCTGGGCGGTCACGAACGGCGAATACTTTGTTGTGCACCATGAGCACGGCGGTATTGGTTACAACTGTCGCGTTTCTATCATTCGACTGCGGAAAGGCGAACAAAAGCCAAAGTTGGTCTGGAACTACATCTTCTACGATAAATCCAAGAGCTACTCGGCGTTCCTAGGAACATTGCAGCCCGCGAAGGACTAATACCAGTCATCGCGAGACCCTTGCCGTTTCTGGGCAGATGATGCGTCTATACCTCGTCGACCGAGTGTTAGAAAATCCCGCGCTTGTCTCGTGTATGTAGCGGCATTTTGTCTGCCGCTACTTGGACGTTTAGCTCGGTGAGTTGGGCGGCGCTTAGGTTGGGGAGATCCTGGGCGATACTTAGGAAGCGGTCGGACTCGGCTGGGGTGATCACGTCGGCCGTGAGGGTTTTGAATTTTCGGATGTAGTCTTCTCGGCCGAAGGGCTTGGCGCCTAGGGAGTGGGCGTTGGCTACGGCCATTTCGTCTATTAGTTTCTCGCCGCTCTTGAAGGTGATCTCGACTCGGCCGCCGAAGGCCTTTTCTTTCGCGTCGTGCGAGTGGTAGCGCTTGGTCCAGATGGGGTCTTCCTGCGTCGATATTTTTTTCCAGAGCGCGACGGTGTCGGGCCGGTGGGCGCGCTCGGGGGTGTAACTGTCCACGTGGTGCCAAGTGCCGTCCTCGAGCGCGAC
>VFKU01000232.1 GCA_009885415.1 Rhodothermota bacterium | reverse complement strand
GCCCCTACTCCGCCAGCAAGATCGCCGGCGAGGCGCTGGTCTATTCCTACGCGCAGTGCTACGACCTACCCTACATCATCTTCCGCTTCAGCAACGTCTACGGCCGTTTCGACAACGACATCGAGCGCATGGAGCGGGTCATTCCGCTTTTCATTCGTCGCGTGCGCCGTGGCGAGCCGATCGTGGTCTTCGGCAAGGACAAGGTGCTCGATTTCACCTACGTGGATGATTGCGTCGACGGCGTCCTCCGCGGGATGGAGTCGCTCGTCGCCGGCAATGTCCACAACCACACCATCAACCTCGCCTACGGGCAGGGCCACAGCCTCGTGTCGATGGCGCAGTACATCGGCGAGGAACTCGGCATCGAGCCGAACATGACCGTCGAGCCGCCGCGCGTCGGCGAAGTCACGCATTACGTGGCGAACATCGGCAAGGCCCGGGCGATCCTCGGCTACGACCCCAAAATCCCGCTGCGCGAAGGCATCCGCCGCACCGTCGCCTGGACCTTGGGCCAATCCAAAGCCTAGTGACCTGTCCGACAAGTCCGACTCTTCCCCTTAGGCCCCCACCCGCTCGCCCAAAACCGCTAGATACCCCCGCAGCGCCTCCTCGATCGGCGCGACCTGCGTATGCGCCATCAACGAAATCCGCACGCGCGACGAGTCCGTCATGCCCTTGAGGTAATACGCGTAGAATTTCCGGAACGAAGTCACCCCGCGTTCCTCGCCGCGATATGCCGCGTTGTCCTTCAAGTGGCGCAGGCACAATTCGATTCGATCTTCGTGACTCGGCGCGGGCAAGTGCTCGCCCGTCGCGAGGAAATGCTTCGCCTGCCCGAAAATCCACGGGTTCTCGATCGCGCCCCGGCCGATCATCGCGCCGTCCGCCCCGAGGCGCAGCACTTCGGCCACGTCCTCCGGCGTCACGATATCCCCATTCGCCAGTAAGGGAAGGTCCGGCGCCGCTTCCTTAATGCGTGGCAGCCACGACCAATCGGCCCGGCCCTCATAACCCTGGCAGCGCGTCCGGCAATGCACCGTAAGCGCCTGCACGCCGTTCGCCGCGAGCATCCGCGCGACCTCCTCGATGACGAAGCTGCCCTCGTCCCACCCGAGCCGCGTCTTCACCGTCACCGGCAGCCGCGTCCCGCGCATCACCGACTGCACCACGAACTCGAAGCGTTTCAGATCGCGCAACAAACCCGCGCCATCGCCGCGCCCCGCTACCTTCTTCACCCAGCACCCGCAGTTGATGTCGATGAAGTCGGGCCCGAGCGCGCTCGCGATCTCCGCCGCCCGCTCGAGCGATTCGCCGTTGCTGCCGTACAACTGAATCGCGACCGGCCGCTCGTCCTCCGTCACGCGGATTTTGTGGATCGCCCGCGGCACGTTCCGCGAGATCGCCTCGACGTTCGTGAATTCCGTATACACGAGGTCCGCCCCCCGCTCCTTGCAAATCTGCCGGAAGGGGATGTCCGACACGTCCTCCATCGGTGCAAGCACCACGGGGCGGTCGAGTTCTATCGGGCCAATCTTGAACACGGAATTAACCTCGACGTGCGGGAAGTTACTGCTCGAATTTTACACGAAGGTATATGAATCCTCGTAGTCCTTCGACTTTGGACCGTTCAACGATACTTGAAAGGATCATTTATATTTCCGGAAACGCCGTGTTGTAGTAGCATCTCAGCGAACTTGGCGCTTTTTTTCTTGTTGCCTAGGGCAAGACTCATGGCCCTGATTCTTCCTGTATTAAGTAAAGGGGCATACTGTTCGGGTTGCCAATTGAATGCCGGAGCCTGGATTAATTCCTCAAGTGCCGGCGCTGTTAGTATCGATTCAATGCTCTCCAGTCCCGACAACTCCCATAATTTGAGACGGCGTAAATTCCACAAACGAGTCATGTCGGGAAGTCTGCGCACATTGCGAAGTGCTTGCAGGAACAGGTATTGCAATCCTTCCATGTGGCCGATCGGCTCAAGATCCTGATCGTCGAGTTTTCTGATTAGCCAAAGCTCCAAGTATTTAATACTTTTCGAGCGCGCGAGCGCGGCCAAATTTCTAGTACCCCCAAGTTTTATGTCCAACGACCACAATTCGGAGAGCCCGGAAAGAAAATCCAGATTCTTTGCGGTAACCGAACGTAGTGTCAAGTCTTTCAGGCGGCGGAGCGCTCCAATGGCTTCAACGTCTTTGCTCTGTCCTTCAATGTAGAGAGTCTCGATCTGGGGAAAGTGTTCAAGTACTTTTAGGCTCGGTTTCTTTGAATGCGTTTCTCCGAGAGAAAATTCCACCAACCCTTCCGGCTCAAGATCTCGCAAGAACTCGAAAGTGTCCAGGGAGGAGATGCTAAGCGACAAAAGCTCCAATTTCGAGAGATGACGGATACATGAGACGCCTTCTGTATCGCCTATGCTACGCGCCGCTAAGCGGCGCACGTTCGACAATCGTTTCAGAAAAGCGAGATCACACGTCGATCCATAGTTGATGTATACAAGTCTTACTTCAGGCCGCCGGGAGAAGAATTCGGTGTTGAGAAGATCCCAAGTTGCAGCGTCTGCAGGTTCTTGGGCAAGCAATACTTTAACATCTTTGTCGGAGGCTAATTTTTTTACTTCGGCGGGGCTAATGGAATGATGAAACTCTCGTACACCGCGGTAGGGTATGTCCTTGGACAAGGGCATGATGGCGTGGCACCAAAGAGTCAAATCGATCGAAGCGGGATTCAGTGTGATCCTACACGATTCTTGATTCCAGCAGCGATTCGCGTATGTCCAATATCTTCTGCGGCGACTAGGGGTTAGCAGCTTGCTTCCGTGCTTTGCTCTCCTTACCTTAGTGGTGCCCCTTGGGACCACCGAAGGATCTAAAGATTATGGACCCTGAAGAACTTCGTAAAGCGCTGGTCGAGGAGAATGCAAAACCCGAAGTCCCCGATGGGGACTTGGATTTAATCGTCGAAACGGACGACCTCGCTCACCTCATGCGCAATGAGGCTACGAGGATCAATTCGGACTTTACCGCCACCGCCGATTCCGCGGAGCGCCGGCGCCTGCGCGATCGCTACGCGAAACTCGACGCTTGGCTCACCGAGTTGCAGCGTCTCGAATCGCTGGGCACGCCCGAAGCCGCCGCCCAGCGTGACGCGTTTCGCGCGATGGTGCTCGACGAATTCCGCAAATGGCGCGCCGGCGGCGCGGAACGTCGCGCGCGCATGGAAGAAATCGAGACCGGCCGCAAACAGATGATGGAGCGCGCCAAGGCCGGCGCCGGTCCCGCGACCCACAAACGCATCAAAGACGAGATCGAGTACCTGCTGAAAAACTACACGCCGTCGAACGAGGCGAAAATCGAAACGCTGATAGACAAATGGCGGCGTTCCGGCGACCCGAGCTATGACCCCAGCATCAAAATCCGGCTGCGCAACGTGCGCCGCAAGAAAGACCAATCGGACTACGCCCTCTGAACAAGGCCTCAGAGTAAGGGCGTCGTCGCCATGCCGAAGGTCTTGTAGATGCTCGTCATAATTCGCCGCGGTTCGAGGCCGTTCGTCTCGGGAAAGCGGCCGACGTCTTCGTAATTTTCGTAAAACTTCGGGTCGTGTGGCGGTACCTCCGCCGCGCCCGGTTTAAGTTGGTAGCTGCTCGTGTTTTGCAGCGGCCACGGGTTGATCGGCAGCGCGGCCGACACCGCCTCGATCGGTCCGTTGACGAAACCCAACCAGTACCGGTTCCTTGCAATCACCCAACTGTTCGGCGCGCTCATGTCGCGCAGCAGCGTATCTCGCAAGGCCGAGGCGAAGTTCGCGTCCTCGATAAACACGCCGCACTCGCTATTGACGTAGATCGACCGCGGATCGAAGTTCAGCGTGCCGATGTACGCGGTGCGCCCGTCGAACACGTAGGTTTTCGCGTGGATGCTCAAGTAGGGGTCGGTCGCCTGGCCCGCGTCACGCGCCCGCTGCTTGAGTTCCTCGAAGCGCGGCAGGTGTTCTCCCAGCATCTCTGGGTGTGGCTTCATCTCGTAGACCTCAAAGTGCAGCCCGTTCACGACCGTCGTCCGCAGCCGGTAGTTCGCCGCGTACGTCACCGTATGGTCCGCCGCCGCCAGGCTGTTGGTCGAGATGCGCACGCGCAACTCCGGCGCCTGGCGTGAGTGTTTGCGGAACTGGTGCCGCGCGCGCAGATCAAAAATGGTGTACGGCGTCTGCATGAGCAACTCCTCGCGCGCATCCTCCAGCGCCGCCCAGAAGGAGTCGGCCACCCGGCTCTTGGTCTCAATGTTCGTATAGGCAAAGCGCGTCTTCCGCCCCGGCGCATCGGCGACAAACTCGAGCGAATCCACCGGCATCATCGTGTCCACAAAGGCCCGCTGGATGATCCCTGCGTCGTTTGCGTCATGATCCGCCGCGGCGAACATCGTGTCCAGCCGCGCGCCCTCGCGCGTCAGCTCCGGGCGGGTCAGGCCCCTCTTTACCAGCGCCGCCACGTCCTTCAGATGGTAGTTAAAGTACGAGCGCCTGAACTCCCAGTACGCCTCGAAGGATCGCGCCATCTCCGCGGCCTGCGGGCCCGCGACAATCACGTCGCGATCCTTGAAGTTGTAACCCGTCGCCAGCCCGAAATATTCGTTGCCGACGTTCCGCCCGCCGGTAATCCCCAACACGCCGTCCACCAGCATCAGCTTGTTGTGCATACGCTGGTTCGCGCCGAGCGGCAGCAGAAAGCTGATCACGCGCCGGGGCGCGCCGGGATTCAGCCGCCGCGCCGCCGGACGGTAGATCTTGATCTCGATGTTCGGGTAGGTGCTCTCGTTGAAACCGATCCGCCGCGCCGCGCCTTCGGTCCCCATGCTGTCCACAAGGATCCGGACCTTTACCCCGCGCCGCGCGGCCTGCACCAGTTCGTAGGCCAACAAATCCGAGGACTCGTCTCCCGCCCATATGAAAGTCTGAACATCGATCGAGCGGCGCGCCGCGCGAATCAGGTGCACCCGCAGCAGCAGTGCGTCGTAGGCGTACTCCACCGAACTCGCATAGTGCCCGTCGCGCGCGCCCGGGCTGCCGTGGTGTTCGGCCGACACCCGCTCGGCCAAGTCCAGCAGGGGCGATGCGATCGCACCGCGCGCGGGGTCCTCCGCAGAGGCCGCCGCCGCCGAGAACAGGACAGAAAAAATTAGCGTGCGCAGCAAGATCCGCCCCCGGCTAGACGTCGCGGCACGCACGGCTCGCCCGCGCCGACGCACCCTAATACTTCTCCATGAAGCGGCCGACCAATTGAAATCCCTGGTATAAGAACCACAACACGAAAGTCGCCCCAAGGGCCAGTCCTAGAATCTTCGACCAATTCGTCCCCTCGTCCAGCGCCATGCG
>VFKU01000032.1 GCA_009885415.1 Rhodothermota bacterium | reverse complement strand
CCACCCGGCACCGTCCGTGGCGGAGCCGAAGGCCCCTGTGCTTCCGAGCGACGAGGATCTGATGCTCGAGCACGGACGCGGCTCCGAACCGGCCTTTGCTGAGTTGATGCGCCGGCACCAGAAGGGCGTGCTCAACTTCGTCTACCGCATGGTGCAAAACCGCCAGATTGCGGAAGAGATTACCCAGGAAGTCTTCCTGGCGCTGGTGAAGAACGCCCGCCGCTACAAGCCGACGGCGAAATTTACGACCTATCTTTACACCATCGCTTCGAACATGATCAGCAAAGAATGGCTGCGTCGCAAACGCCGGCCGCTCATGCTGAGCCTGTTTGGGAGTTGGGGCGGTCACGACGACGACGAGATGTTTCACCCGCTGGCCCAACTGGCCGACGACGACGCGGACACGCAGGTCGCCTACGAGCGGGTCGAAGTTTCAGAGGCGGTGAACAAGGCGTTGCAAGACCTGCCGGCGCACCAGCGCGAGGCCTTCATCCTGCGGCGCTTTCAGGACCTTTCGTATCAGGATATCGCGCGGATCACGCGCGTACCGGTAGGCACCGCGAAGTCGCGCGTCGTTCGGGCCGAGCAGGCGCTCCGGCCGCTGCTGCAAGAATTCCGGGACTACGTCTCGTAGGAGCGGCTCGGGCACTCATGGGCGTATTCGCGCGTCAGCATCCGGAACGTGGGGCGCTCTTCGAGTACGCCGAACAGATCGAAGCCGGGCAAGGTGCCGCCTTTGGCGCTGAAGTCGGCGCACACCTTCGCGAGTGTGCAATTTGCAGCACGGAAGTGCGCAACATCCGGCGCTCGCTCGCGCTCACCGAGAGCGTCAAGACCCTTGAGCCTACGAACGCCCTGCAAGCTTCGGTCATCCTGGCGATGAAGAGCCAACGGCTCGAGGATCGCCGCCGTGCGACTCGCCGGGCATTGAAGACGGCTGCGCTCGCGGCGGGATTCGTACTGCTGCTTGGAGCGTCGCTTCGCACGACGGACGGCCCGGCGCGGTCAGGCGTGGTGCGGCTCGGACCGGAGGCCTCTCTGGGCGGGACGCCGATGGCGATCGAGACCTTGCGTCAGCGTTCGCCCGAAGAATCGCTGCTGGAGCCCGCGTTGAACGCGTCGTACTGGCACCCGGAAAATCGCTGGGAGAAATCGCAGCAGCGTGCGCTCGCCGCGATGGACGACGACATCGACGAGGCGCTCGCGGCGCTTCAGTCGAACCCGGGGCTGGTCCGCGCTGGCGCGGCGATCCACTCCAGCCGCGAACTCAAGCGCGAAACCCTCAAGACGCTGTACGCGCAACGCAGCCTGTAGGCGGCCCATGAACCGCAGACGCGCCCTGATCGCCGTGGCGATGAGCGCCTGCGCCCTCGCCACTCTTGCGCGTGCGCAAGAACCCGCGCGGCGGCAAATCGTCGATTTCAGCGGCCTCGCGCAGGCGACCCGTCCGGTGAGCAATACCTATCCCGTCTCGGGGCCGACAAAGATCTTCATCTCGAATCAATTCGGCTCGGTGCGCGTGGTGCCGTGGGGCGAACAGATCGTGCGCGTGACGGGGGAGATCCGCGTCGGCGCGGAGACTACGGCGGCGGCGGAGCGCTTCGCGCAAATGGTCGAAGTCTCCGGCAATCACGTCGGCGACCGGATCGAGGTGCAGACCAAGTATCCGCAGGCCGAGCCGCCGGCGAAGCCCACTTTTGAGACGAACATCGAAGTGAATGTTCCGGCGACGGCCTCGGTGGAAATCGTCAGCACCTTCAGCGACGTCTTCGTGCGCGGACTCCAGGGCAATCTCTCGGTGGACGCACGATTCAGCGTAGTGGATGTGCGCGATCTCTCCGGCGAAGTGCGCGTGCGCACGCGCGGGCGGGATTCGGTGTTGATCGCGGAAGACCTGCACGCGGGCGGCGTCTTCGTGTTGCGCAGCACGGAGGCCTCCTTCTCCCGCGTCGCGGGCGATCTGAATGTGGACAATTATCTGGGTGGCGTCACGTTGCGGCCGGGGACCGAGCCGTCGCGGCTTGATGTGTCTTGCGAGAGCGGGCCGATTCACCTTTATCTCGATCAGACGGCCTCGCCCGATCTCGTGGCGCTGGCGGACTCCGGCGCGATCCGCTCCGATCTCGCGTTGATCAGTGAGACCTGGGGCAACACGACCACGGCGAAGAACTCGAGCCCCGATGCGCCGCAACATGTGGAGTTGTTCACGTCCTTTGGCGACATCCACGTGCATCAGGAAGCGCTGGCCGCGGTGGCCGAGCCGCTCGCCGCGCCCAACGGTTCACCGATTACCGAGACGAAATCGCAGGAATTCGACCTGCCGCCGGGCGGCGCGCTGCGCTTGAACCTCATGCCGGGCAAGGTGACGATCGAGGGGCATGACGGCCCGCGCGTGGAAGTCACCGAGAGCAAGTTCGTCCGCGTGACGGACGTTTCCAAGGCGCAACTCGCGGTCGAGGCGCTCGCGCTGCGCGCAGACCCGAGTGTCGATTCGCTCGGCATCACGACCGCGGTGCAGGACGACATGGCCGCGAT
>VFKU01000548.1 GCA_009885415.1 Rhodothermota bacterium | reverse complement strand
CGTGGCGGCGATGTCGTGCAGCAAATTCACCGGCGACTGGATGGTCCACTCGTCGGCTTTCGACAGACCCGGCGCCAGCGGAATCGCCGCGGGGGCGGCCTGATCCGAAGCGGGGGCCGTCGCCGGAGCCGTGGGCGCCTCAGCGGCCCACGACGCGGCCTGTGAGGCGAAAACGCAGAGCGTGAACACGAGAGACGAGAGACCGCGCATACGAAGGATTCTCCTTGGAGTGGAGTGAAGGGTCTGGTTCAGATGAACAGCGGGAGGGGAATCGGAGATCCCCCTCCCGCGAAGGTGCAGTGCAATGATATTTGTTCCTGTTCAGCCCGCGGTACCTTCGGTGATGTGCGTGGACCAGCCGCGGATCTTTTCCGGGTACTGCTCGCTGTAGTTGGTGACCGGGAAATCCGACTCGCCGCCCTGCGAAATGTAGCGCTGGAACTTCACGTGCCCGTCGAGATACAGGACATTCGCGCCGCCGGGAACGTGGTTGAACGAGGTAATTCCGCCGGCCATGCTGTCGTCCACGGTCGTGCTCAACTTCTTGGCGACGCCCCACGAATCGATGAGCACCGGGAGCTCGCTCTGCGATAGCGCGCTGGCGCCGGGGTTATTGATGTCGGTGATGAAGACGCGCTCGATGCCCTGGCGTAAGCGGTAGATCGTGTCCGGCCCGAGAATCGGGTCGCCGTTCGAGTCGTAGCCCACCGCGCGCTCCGCGGTCGTCCACGCGGTGTTCGCCGTCGCGTCGATGTCTTCGAACTCGCTCAACGTGTGGAAGATGCCCGGGAAACCGCCGTCCGAGTAGTCCGCATTGACGTAAGGGCAACCCGTGCCGACATCCAACTCGAAGTAATTCGAGTCGCTCCGATCGTTCTTCCGCACTTTCTCGACGCCCTTCCATGCGATGCGCGCGGACGAGCCGTGCATCACCGCGTATCCGAAGTACGCGTAGGAACGCGGATACGCCAAGTGCGCGATCATGCAATTGCCGGTGGCCTGGCCCGCGTCGATCAGGCTGCGGATTTTGTCCGCCCCGCTATCGAGATCGAGAATATCCTTGCCCCAGTCGCTCGAGTCTATGTTCAAATCAGACGGGCAATGCATGATGTTCGCATCGGCCATGTATTCGGGAAATACGTCCAGAATCTCGAAGCCCTGCAAGTCGTTGTTGAAGCCCGGCAGCGTCTGCGAGAGATTGGGAAACATCTCCGACCGGCTCTCGCTCGAATACATGTGCATTACCAGCCCCAACTGCTTGAGGTTGTTCGCGCAGCTCGAGCGCCGCGCCGCTTCCCGCGCCCGCGCGAGCGCCGGCAACAGGATCGCCGCCAAGATGCCGATGATGGCAATGACGACGAGCAACTCAATTAAGGTAAAACCCTTCTTTCGCATGTGCGTGTTCCTCCCCCACACGTGTGGGACTGATGGCGGACCTTTCTGG
>VFKU01000359.1 GCA_009885415.1 Rhodothermota bacterium | reverse complement strand
GGCGCGCGGCGACGACTCCCGCCTCGGGCCAGTCTTCTGCCGCGTCGAAGAGAACGTCGCCGAGCGGTTCGTTGCGCTCGTTGTAATACCGCACGAGGTTTTTGCGGCCGGGGTCGGTGGCTTTGGCGAGGTTGGAGGAGATTTTTATTTTCGGCTGCCACGCTCCGCCGCTCTCGATCGCTACGAGTTTGTAGACGCCGTTGAGCGCGGGGCTGTCGTGCGAGGTGATGAGGTGCGTGCCGACGCCCCAGGCGTTGATCTTCGCGCCTTGGCGTTTGAGGTCAGCGATGAGGTCTTCTTCGAGATCGTTGGACGCGACGATGAGGGGATCGTCGAAGCCGGCATCGACCATTTTTCGGTGCGCGATTTTGCTGAGCTTGGCGAGGTCGCCTGAATCGAGCCGGATCGCGGCGCGGACCTCAAGCCCGCCCTCGCGCATCTCGCGGAAGACCTGGATCGCGTTGGGCACGCCGCTCTCAATGGTGTCGTAGGTGTCGACGAGCAGAATCGGGTTCTCAGGGTAGAGCTTCGTGAACGCGCGGAAGGCGTCGAGCTCGTTCTCGAAACTCATGACCCAGGAATGCGCGTGCGTGCCGGCGACGGGCACGCCGTAGACTTTGCCGGCGAGCACATTGGAGCTGGAGCCGCAGCCGCCGATGTAGGCCGCGCGCGAGCCGCTCAGCCCGCCGTCGGGCCCGTGAGCACGGCGCAGGCCGAACTCGAGCACGGGCTCGCCCTGCGCGGCGAGGCAAATCCGCGCGGCCTTCGTGGCGATCAGCGTCTGGTAATTCATGAAATTGAGCAGCGCGGTCTCGATGAGCTGCGCCTCGACGATGGTGCCTTCGATCTGGACGATGGGCTCGTGCGGAAAGACAAGCGTGCCCTCAGGCACCGCGCGAACGGTCGCGGTCGGCCGGAAAGCGCGCAGGTGATCGAGTACCTCGTCGTCAAAGCGGCTGAGCGACTTGAGGTAGGCGAGGTCGTCCTCGTGAAACTGGAGATGCGTGAGATAATCGAGGAAGGGTTGCAGTCCTGCGCAAACGGCAAAGCCGGCGTTCGGCGGAAGGTTTCGGAAGAAGTACTCGAAACACACGCGAGTGTCCGCACGGCCTTCCTTGATGTAGCCGGCGATCATCGTCAGCTCGTAGAAGTCCGTGAGCAGCGCGAGGCCCTGGCGATCGTACCAGGTCTGGTTCGCGCCGAGCGTCATTCGAAGTCTTTCGAGGTGACCAGCATCGCGCCGGCCGCGGCCATCGCCTCGAAAGCCGCCGCGCCCGATCCCTCGGGCACATCCACCGCGCGGCACGCATCGGTGATCACCACTACCTCGTAACCCAGTCGGCGCGCGTCGAGCGTGGTGTGCTTCACGCAGTAATCCGTCGCGATGCCGGCGATGAAGAGGCGGCGGATGCCCCAGCGTTGCAAGCGGGAATCGAGGTCGGTGCCCTCGAAGCCGCTGTAGGCCTCCTTGTCGGGGTCGACGCCCTTGCTGACGATGGCCGCAGCGAGGCCGGTACGCAAGGCAGCGGGAAACTCCGCGCCGGGCGTGTCCTGCACGCAATGCGCCGGCCAGCTCTGGTCGACGAATTGCGGGGCGTGGTCGAAGCTGATGTGATCGAAAGGGTGCCAATCCCGCGTGAATACCACGCGCTCGAAAAACGGCATCAGCCGGTTCACCATCGGCACGACTCGGTGACCGTCCTTCACGGGCAGGGCACCGCCAGGACAAAAGTCATTTTGAACGTCTACGACGATGAAGGCGTCGGCGGGATCAATCTTCATCGGGCAATTCTACATGAAAAACGAAGGCGGCCCTAAGCAAAGCCCAGGGCCGCCTTCAGTTAATGGGCTAAAACATCGCCGTGTCGCCGGTTTTTGTGGCCGTCGGCGGCGGGGTTTCGCGCGGCGTGATGTAGTCGCCGACGAGCATGTCTTTGTAGCTCTTGCCAGGGCCGACCATGGGCATCACCATCGCGAATTTGTCGATCATGACTTCGAGGAAGGCGGGTCCGGGGAACTTCACAAAATCTTCGAGCGCCTTCTTCAGCTTGGCGCGCTCGGAGACGCGCAGCGCGAACTTGTAGCCGTCGGCCTCGGCCGCCTTGATGAAGTCCTTCTGATGGAGCGACTTATCGGTGCCGGAATAGCGCTCGTCGAACATAAGCGTCTGCCACTGGCGGACCATGCCGTCGCCGAGGTTGTTGAGCAGCAGCACCTTGACGG
>VFKU01000657.1 GCA_009885415.1 Rhodothermota bacterium | reverse complement strand
TGGCGGGACAACTGTCGAAGCGCGAACGCGAGCAGCTCGCGGAGATTTTCATGGGCGCGATCAGCCTGAGCGCGCGGCGTGTCGTGGCCGCCGTCCGCCGACTCTCGACGCAGATCACCGACGAGGCCGCAGTCGAAGAAGTCGTGCGCGCCTCGCTGCGGCGCGTCCGCCGCGAACAGATTCCCGGGCCCTCGTGGTTCACCTCGCTTTTCGAGGACTTGATGGGCGCAGACGTGCGATTCCCGGCCAATCTTGTACTGCTCCGCAAGAGCCTGTTCACGCTCGACGGCGTGGTGAAGGACATCGATCCGAACTGTTCGATTCGCCGCGTCTTCTTGCGCGAGGCGCTGCTGCGTCTCTTTCTCGAATGGCCTCGGCGTTATGTCTCGCTGCCATGGTCGAAGAGCTTCGCGACGCACCTGTCGAATGCGGATCTGCTCAAGCTCTATCTCGGCACGCCGCTTACCGTGGCGAAGTATTTGCGCCATTCGCTGAGCGATCCCGGCGCGAGGGCGGAGCCTGAAAAAGGATAGGTGTTCCGCAATTACCCGTCGATTTCGTGCGACATGATCACGAGATCGTGCTTCTGATGATTTCGGTCTTTAAGCCAGTCCGTCAGCAAGGCCTCGGCGTGGAAATCGAGGCGCTCGAACATGGCGCGCACGCGGGGCTGGTTCGAGGCGATGTGCGCCACGACGCGCAACAGGCCCAGTTCCTGGGCGATTTTCTTCAACTCCTCGACGATGCGCTCGCCCACGCCCAGCCCGCGGAACTTCGCGCCGACCAGCACGCGGATTTCGCCGATGTGGCGGGTCCATTGGAGCTTGCTCAGGTGCAGGTTTCCATAGCCCACGACTTCGCCGTTCTCTTCCGCGAGCACCGTGATCGTCCGGCCACGCAAGATATTTTCGACCCATTCGCGGACGACGTCCGGCTGCGTGATATCCATGCGCAAGAACACGAGATCGCCGGCGGGCAAACTCTGTGCGAATTTCAGCACCGCCTGCTCGACCGTCGCCTCGTCCTGCGGACGCATCAACTTGAACGTAATCGGATGCCGGCCGATTTGTTCGGTGACGGGGTACCAGAATTCCGGAAGGGCGGCTTCTTTGAGTGTCTTTTCCATCACGCGGACGGCTCCTCGTTCCTCAGGGCGGACTTCAACTCTCGGGCGCGGCAGCCTTCTTCTTCGCTGCGGCGCGCGGTTTGCGCTTGGCGGCCGGCTTTGCGGCCGGCGCGCCCTTCTTCACACGACGGAAATAGTGCGAGAGCAAATCGAAACTTTTCTCCATCGTCTTCTGAAAATCTTCGCGGCCGCGGCTGGTCGCCTTGGTCCATTCATCGACCACCTGCCGGCCTTCATCCGGCACCCACGAAGCGTTCTGCGCGACTTTATGCAACATCTTGCCGGTCTGCTCTTGCAGCTTGCCGACGCCGCGCAGACTCGCGACGAAAGTCTTGCGCTGCAATTCGATCATCCCCAGCGCCATGTCCGCCGTGCGGGTGCGCCCCGCCTCGCGCGTCCATTCGGCGGCGCGCCGGGCCGGGTTCATTTTCTCGCTCGAATCGGAAGTCGTCATATCGTGTCCTCTGCCTGAGTGGTATGGGTCGAAGAACCGCCGACAAGTATAGTCTCTACATCGACGGAATGGTACATGAACGGGCCCCTCTTTGGACTGCGGCAGCGATAGCTGCCGCTTTGTACGCCGGAGCAAAGCTCCGGCGGGCGCTCGCGCGGAAAACCAAGAAATCGGAGCGACGCCGCCCAGCTCCGCTGGGCTTAAGAAAAGCGGCAGCTATCGCTGCCGCAGTCCAAAGACACCGATTTTCGCGCTCAGATGAACGAAACGCCGCGCAGATCGGCCTCGGGCACCAGCTCGGCATCGGCGGCGACGTGATCGGCGGCTTCGTCGAGACGCTCGGCGATCAGTTTATAGACCTGGGCGTTCCAGGCGAGACCGCAGTGGGTGCCTTTTACTTCGATGTCGATCTCGGGATCGCCGGTGATGCATACGGACCAATCGACGATGCCGTCGGTCTTCGTGTAAATGGCGGTCTGATGCACGGAGGCGGGCAGGCCGGCGCGGAGCGACTCGACGAAGCCGCAATTGCAGGAGCCGGAGAAGCAGGATTCCCGCAGGGGCTTATGGTCGGGGCGCGATTCGCTGCGAGCGCGGATGCGTGCGCGCACGAACCGCCCGGTTTGCAGCACGGTCGGGTGGCTGCGCACGCCGCGGAAGGGCGAGCCGAGCGTGATCACGGCGCTGACTTTGTCGGAGGCCATCATCGCCGCCGCGCGCGAGAGCATGCCGCCGAGGCTGTGCCCAACGAGCCGCACGGGTCCGCCGGTCTCTGCGTAGGCGTCTTCGATCGTTGCGATAAGGCGATCGACGAGGATATCGGGGCACTCCGAATTGCGGCCGATGCCGGAGCGGTAGGGCCGGTAGCCGATGCGTTTGAGCCACCGATTCATTTCGACGAGATAGCGGTCGGAGCCGAGGAAACCGGGCACCGTAATGACCGCCTCGCCCTGGCCCTTGGGAACGCCGAGGCCGTAATAAACGGGATTCGTCCGGAGCAGCGCCCAATCGACGCCGGTCAGGACCTCGCGCCAAATGGGGAGGAAAACCGCCTCCTCCTCTTCGACAAATACGAACTGCTTACCAGACACCCGGACTGCTCCACTTCTGCGCAGCTTGTGCGCGATCGCGGACACGACGGTCTGAATGAAAGTATAACAAAGATTTAGTAATCGGCAAAGAATCTTGTGCTATACTCTTTGCATTCAAGCACTTAGGCCGCTGCGGATCGCATGGAAACACGCCCTAATGTCGTTCCATCTTGAACAACCTCGGCACGGTTGATTCCTCGTCCATTCCGGGATATCGTGCAATTCGTAAAACTGCCATGAATCTTCCGATTCATCGGCCCAAGATGGGAACGAACAAGCCATGAATCCGGCACCTTTATCTCGCAGACTGAGCTCGCTCGACGCGACCTTTCTGTACACGGAAAATGCGTCCGCCCCGATGCACATCGGCGGCATTGATATTCTCGCATCGATGCCTTCGGTGCAGGCGCTGCAGGCCGACCTCGACGCGAAGATGCAGTTCATCCCGCGCTACCGCCAGAAACTGATGATGACGCCTCTCAATCTCGGCCACCCGATTTGGGTGGATGACGCGGACTTCGACATCAAGAACCACGTCATCGGGCTGACACTGCCCAAGCCCGGCACGATGGCGCAGTTTCGACGGCTGGTGAGCAAACTTTTCGGCGGGATGCTCGATCGCAAGCGGCCGCTGTGGCGCTTGTATGTCATCGACGGACTCGAAGGCGACCGCGGCGGGCTGCTCTGGCTCGTGCACCATTGCATGGTGGACGGTGTCTCCGGCGCGGAACTGCTGAATGTCGCCTACGACCTGACACCGAACCCGACGGCGGTCGAGCCGAAGCCCTTCACGCCCGAGCCCGCGCCCGACGCGAACTCCTTGTTGCTCGATACTCTCTGGGACAATTTCGGCGAGCAGATCGAGACTTGGTCCGAGGTGCAGCGTAACCTACTCGGCTTCGCGCGAAATTTCCGCGGCGGGCAGGGTTTCCCGATGCTGCGCGAACTGCCGGCGATGGTGCGCGATCTCGCGCGGCCCGCGCGGCGATTGCCGTTCAACGTCTACGAACTCTCCGGCAAACGCAAACTGGCGTGGAGTTCATGCTCTTTCGCCGAAGCGCGCGCGATTCGAGGGGCCTGCGGCGGCACGGTGAACGACGTCGTGCTCGCGGCGCTGGGCGCGGGCGTCCAGCGCTATCTCGAGCACCACGGCGTAAGTGCAGGGAAGCGCAGCCTGCGCGTGATGGTGCCGGTCAGCGTGCGGCAGGAGCACGAGCGTGGCGCGCTGGGAAATAAGGTCTCCATGCTCCCGGTCGATGTGCCGCTCGCGGGCAAAGACCCGGCGAAACGTCTCGCAGCGATCACCGAGCGCACCAACGTGTTGAAGAAAGTAAAACTCGCCGATCTACTCAGCATTTTGACGCAGAGCTGGGCGGGCGCGCCCGCGCCGGTGCAGGCATTGCTCGGCGCGGTGGCGGTCTCCCCCACTTCACAAACGGTGCTGAACGCCGCGATGCGCACGCCGGGCATGAACATGGTGTGCACGAACGTGCCCGGGCCGCAGATCCCCTTGTATGCCCAGGGCGCGAAAATCGAAGCGCACTATCCCCTGCTGCCGGTTGCGCCGGGCATGGGGCTCAACATGGGTGTCTTCAGCTACAACCACCGGCTGCACTTCGGCTACATCGCCGACACGAACGCCGCACCGGACGTAGAATTCTTCGCGCAGTGCGTAGACGAAGGCTTCGCCGAATTACGTGACGCCGCAGGCGTGAAACCCGCCGAGCAAATCGAGATCAGCCACGTGAGCCGCCCCTCCACCGCCGCGCGAAACGCCGGCCGGACAAAGAAGCCGCGCGCGAATGGAAATGGAAACGCGGCCGCGCCCGCTGCGGATGAGCCCGCGCGGCAGTCAGGCGCCTGAGCGTCTAGCGTCCGCCGAAATCGTCCATCGAGTGGGTCATGATCAAAAGGTCTTGGTACTCGCCGTTCGCGTCCATGAGCCACTGGCTCAGCATCGCCTCGGACTGGAAGCCGAGCTCCTCGAAAAGATTGCGCACGCGCGCCTGGTCGCCGGGAATCTGGCAGAAGACGCGATCGAGTTTCATCTCGCGCGCGATGTGAAATAATTCGACGACAAGCCGCTTGGCGATACCTTCGCCACGCTGGTCCTGATCCACGAGCACCCGAAACTCGCCCATGTGGCTTGTCCACAGCGTTTCGTCGTGATGCAGGCTGCCCCAGCCCACGACCCGATGGTCCACCTCCGCCAACACCGTGACCGTGCGGCCGCGGTGAATTTCGGACACCCACTCATCGACTACGGCGGGGTTCGTCACGTCGCTGCGCAAAATGGCCCGGTCTCTCTCCGGCTGCCGTCGCGCAAGATCCAGAATCGCCGCCTTGTCCTCGTCCGTCATCAGCCGGAAGGTGACGCTTTTCTTCCGGCTGCTGTCGGTCCAGGGAAAGTCGCGCTTGACGATGATGGGCGAAGACTGGGGCATGATCAGGACTCCGTAAGGCGGCCACTCGGCCGGGCGCTGCCGCCGGGAGTATAGCCCGGCGCGGCCGTTTCATTCCCGCGCCGCGCCATTCCCTCGCAGGCGGACGAATGATAGAATAGACGGCTCGTATCGTGAGTGTTTGGAGGATGCCGGCCATGTCGACCTATCGTGAAACGGCGCTGATCACAGGCGCGTCGTCCGGCATTGGCCGGGAATTGGCCAAAGTTTTTGCGAAGAATGATTACGACGTGGTGCTGGTCGCCCGGCGTGAAGCGGCGCTTCGCGAACTCGCCGACGAACTGATCGAGAACTACGGCGTCGAGGCCACGGTAATGCCGAAGGATCTCTCGACGCGCGAGGCGCCTCGGGAACTCTTCGACAGCGTGCAGGCCGCGGGGATTTCCGTCGATGTGCTGGTGAACAACGCGGGCGTGGCGACCACGCAGTTTTTCCGCGATGCGTCCTTCGAAGACACCATGAACATCCTGCACGTGAACGCGGCGAGCGTGACGGGGCTCTCGCACTTATTCCTGAATCCGATGATTGAACGAGGGCACGGGCGGATTCTCAACGTCGCCTCGATTGTCAGTTTCGTGCCGACGCCGTCCTTTGCGATCTACGGCGCGACGAAGGCCTTCGTGCTCTCGCTCTCCGAAGCCCTCTCCGAAGAACTCAAGGGCACGGGGGTCACGGTGACGGCGCTGTGCCCCGGCTACACGCAAACGGACATGATCAGCGGCGCGTTCCAAGAAACGGGCTACGCCGAGATCGAGTCGCTCGTCCCGCGCTTCGTGAAGATGACGGCGGAGAAAGTGGCGCAGGAAGGCTACCGCGCGTGCATGAGCGGCCGCGCCGTCCACATCACCGGCCTGCCCAACCAACTCAGCGCGCAGTGGCTCCGCTATCAGCCCCGCTGGCTCGTGCGCAGCGTCGGCGGCATGATGGCGCGCATGCGGAAGTAGTCCGGCACGATCGCGCCGATTTTACTTCGTCACATCGGCGGCGTCAGGACGCGATTGGGAAAGCGTTTGAGCTCCGCGAGGTGCGCGCGCAGGAGCAGGTTGGCCTGGACGACTTCCCAGGTCTTGATGTAGACGAGATTTTTCGCTTCGCGCGGGTCGGTCATCAGGTCGTACAACTGCGGCACCGAGTGCTCCTGCATCGGACCATCGGGCCAATTGTCCGCCGTGACAAAGTGCGCCTTCCACTTACCACTACGAATGGCCATCAGCCGATCGCCGAGGTAGTAGTAGACCGTGTCGGTCGCAGACTTGGCGCCCGTCGTCAAGAACGCCGTCTGGTCGTGGCCGTCGATCGGCCTATCTTTGGGTGCCTCGACCCCGCCGAGTTTCGCGGCGGTGGCGAAGATGTCCATCGTGGTCATGATGCCGTCGCTCGAAGTACCGGGCTTGATCTTTCCGGGCCACCACGCGATACACGGCATACGAACCCCGCCTTCGTAAGTCTGGCCCTTCGCGCCTCGGAACGGGGTGTAGCCGCAGTCGGGGAAGGTGTCGTAGGACGGGCCGTTGTCGCTGAACCAGAATACAAGCGTCTTCTCCGCAATGCCCGCCGTCCGCACGGCATCGAGAACGACGCCGCTGTGGTAATCGAGCTCCATAAGCGCGTCGCCGAAGTCGCCGCTCTGCGACTTGCCTCGAAACTCGGGCAGCGGAAAATTCTTGTAGTGCGCCTTTGAGAAGCCGACGTAAAGCAGGAAAGGCTTCGCATCCTTCGCGCGCGCGTTGATGTAGTCCACCGCATGGGTCGTGACGTCGCGGTCAATCGTTTCGAGGCGCTTAGCGTCGATGGGCTCGACGTCGCGGCCCATCTCTCCCTTCTTGCCTTCGACGATGCCGCGAAATTTCATCATGCGCCCCACCTGCGAGTCCGTGCGCCAGTCGCGGTCGGTCGGATAGAGATAGGCGTCGGCGTGATACAGAAAGCCCCAGAACTCGTCGAAGCCCTGCTTGTGCGGCAGATGGACTTCCTGATCGCCGAGATGCCATTTGCCGAAGGCGGCCGAATGGTAACCCGCGGGCTCGAGAAGTTCGGCGAGTGTAATTTCGTCGGGCACGAGGCCCATCGGCATAGTGGGAAACAGCGGAAACGTAAACCCGGCGCGAATCGGCAGCCGCCCCGTGACCAGCGACGCGCGGGTGGGCGTGCAGGTGGGTTGCGCGTAAAACGAGGTCAGCTTCATGCCCTCGGCCGCCATGCGATCGAGGTTGGGCGTCGGCGCGCCGCGCACACCGCCACCCATAAAGGCGCCGACGTCGCCGTAGCCCACGTCGTCGCCGATCATGATGATGATGTTCGGTTTGTCCTGCGCCCAGGCGCTGGCGCCAAGGCCGGCGATGGCCGCGAAAGCGATCGCGCGCGCAACTGCGAGCGAGAATGACTTCGGTAGCTTCGATGAGATCATGGGTGCCGTCCTTGTGTAGATTTCGCAGCGGCTCGCCGCGTGCGGAGTCTAACAAAATCCCGCGAACAGGAAAACGCAACAGAGAAAACAGAGGATCGGGACGTCACTCGCCGGCGAATCAAGCTGTAAAACCCGTGCCGTGCCGTGTCAGAATTGCCGGATCACGTCGCGCTGCGGGCCATAACAGGGACCGACAACGCAGCGTCTGGGGGACACCAATCGTGCGCAAGACTCAGGGGGCCGTTCTTTTCGTCGTGGCGCTGTGGGCGGCCGTGGTCGCCGCCGACATCGTCTCGCGCCCGATCATGCCGATCGACGAGACCCGGTACGTTTCCGTCGCGTGGGAAATGTGGAACACGGGCGACTATCTGGTGCCGCACCTCAACGGCGCAATCTACTCACAGAAGCCTCCACTGCTGTTTTGGCTCATCACGGCGGCGTGGAAAGTTTTCGGCGTACATGATTGGGTCGCGAGGTTGGTTGGTCCGGCCTTCGGCCTCCTCGATTTTTTCCTCGTGGGCGCGCTCGCCAAGGCACTGTGGCCCGGGGATGAACGCGCGCCCCTCCGCGCCGGGGCCGCGCTGCTTGCACTCCCGCTCTTCGCTTTGTATTCGACATTACTGATGTTCGACGCGATGCTCACCTCCTTCGTCTTGATCGGGCTGCTCGGCATTCTGGGGGCGAGCGGCGGCAGCGGATGGCGCGCGTGGGGACTAATCGCGCTGGGTGTCGGCGGCGGCATCCTCA
>VFKU01000152.1 GCA_009885415.1 Rhodothermota bacterium | reverse complement strand
TAGAGGGGGCCGGCCTGACCCTGCGGATTCACGAAATCGCTCCGGCGGGCCAGGGAATTCAGCTCGAGACGATCTGCAGCCAGATGCCGATCGGGTTCGGTCCAGACGAGGCGGTCCATTTCGACCGCACCCAGCGGCGCCCCCGCGCTCGGCTCGGGATCACGATACCCGCGCGGCACGAGGGGATGCGGGACAATTTTTTTCCCGCGCGACGGCACGAGCGGCCAGACGCCGGGGAGCATCGGCGGCCGTGCATCGAAAGCACGAATCCGCTCCGCAGTCAGAGTCGAGTCACCGCGTTCGAGACGGGCCGCTCCTTCCAGAAGAAGCTCCGCGGGATCGGAGGCCTTCCGCAGGCGATCCGCTTGGACGTGAACGCCGTCAATTTTCAGGTCGACGCCGCCCTCCCACTCCAGCTTGGCGTCGTCTCCCTGGCCTGTCCCGCGGATGCTCGCGCCCTCACGAATGCGCAGGTCCTTCATGTCCTGGTTGAAGTCGATCTTCGTCAGACTGTCCGGGTCCTTGCTAAAATTAAGCGCGCGTCCCAATTCCTCCGTGAAGCTGCGGCCGGTTGGGTCGCCAAATCGCGGCGCATAGGGAGTGAAGCCGCCCAAGTGCAGGCGAGAGGGTCGCACCGTCAGACTGTATTCGGGCACCGTTGCGTTGACGGGTTCCGGCGCCGCTGCCGGGGGTGTTGTCGGAGGATCAGCCGCAGCCCCGATCGCGAAAGAGATCGCTACAGCGACGACCCAGCGTCCGCAGCCCCACATGCTGTAGGCGCCCCCCGCGCATTTCGCCGCGAAAACGGCGAAGCCTCACCCCGAAATTCATGCGACCCGAAAGCGCCCCGGCACCTTCCGCGCGCGAAGTATAACAGTGGAAACCATACCGGACAACGCGCCCACAGACCGCCCGGCCACCGAATTCATAAGTGCGTCCGCTTCCGGGATTTAGGCCCGATCCACCCCCTATCGACCAGCAGAATTGCCGTTTTGCGGGTATAGTTCATACGGATAGGGGTCTCAGGACTGTAATTTTTCCTGGTTCTCCTGCGCGACAGGAAGTACAGCGACGATTAAGAACAGGAGGGGCCGTGGGCCTCCGCAAACTACCAACAAAACCGACGCCGTTTGAGAACGCCGGGAGCGAATCCGCTCCGGCGAGGGCTTCGTCGCGCGAAACCGGCGCAGGCGTGCCGGTCGTGTGTTCCATGCAGGAGTTCGATGAGTTTCAATCCGAAGCCCTCGACGCGGCAGTCGGGACGGACCTGAAAACTCCCCCGACGCTCGAAAATTTCGAATCGGACGCGCCGGAATCTGGCGCCGCTGCGCCGAAACATTCGGTGGATTCGTTCATGGCTTCGCTCGAAGCGCTGCGCGCGACGCTCCGCACGACGGTC
>VFKU01000761.1 GCA_009885415.1 Rhodothermota bacterium | reverse complement strand
TGCGCGCGCATGATGGCGGCGTCGCGCGCGTGGTAACGGGGGACTTCGCCTTGTTTGTAGGAGCTGTCGTGCTCCTCGTCGACGATGATGATGCCGAGGTTTTGCAGGGGCGCGAAAATGGCCGAGCGCGCGCCGACGACGATGCGGACTTCGCCGCGCTGGGCGCGGCGCCATTCGTCGTAGCGTTCGCCCGCCGCGAGGCCGCTGTGCAGCACGGCGATGTCGGTCTGGAAGCGCGCGAGGAAACGGCCGACGGTCTGCGGCGTGAGCGAGATTTCGGGGACCAGGACGATCGCGCTTTTGCCGAGGGCGAGCGCGCGTTCGATCACCTGCAAATAGACCTCGGTCTTGCCGGAGCCGGTGATGCCGTGCATGAGGAAGGTCTGGAATTTTCCGGCGTCGAGCGTGGCGGCGATCGCGTCGTGGGCGGCCTGCTGCTCGGGGTTAAGCGGGAGTTTTTCGCGCGCGGCGGCGTCGGCGTGAAACATGGGCGTGCGATAGACCTCGCGCGCCTCGCGGCGGAGGAGCCCCTTTTCTTCGAGGGCCTTGAGCGCGGCGGCGGTGGCGCCGTGGCGCGCGCAGAGGGCGGCGGCGGGTTGCTCGGGATCGTTGCGGAGGAGATCGAAGTAGACGGCGGCCTGCTTGGGCGCGCGACGTTGGAGCGCGACTTGGTCGGCGACCGGTAGCGCAGCGTCTTCGATGAGGACGGCCCAGGCTTCGGTGCTCGCTGAAACGGTGGCGCGCTGGGCGACCGCTTCGCTGAGGACGGCGCCTCGGCGTTCGAGGGCGGCGAGGGCGGAGGTCAAGTCTTCTTTGCCGAGGGCTTCGGCGAGATCGGGCTCGGCGAGCGGGCCGCGCGCGTGGAGCAGCGCAATGACTTCGCGTTGACGCTCGGTGTATCGGCCGTCGGGGAGGCTGGCGGCGAGGCTAAAGACTTTTTTCGTGCGCTGGTTGATGCCGGAGGGGACCGCGCAGGGGAGGACTTCGCCGAGCGAGCAGCAGTAATAGTCGGCGATCCACGTGCAGAGGCGGATGATTTCATCCGAGAGCGCGGGGGTTTCATCGGGGAGCGCGGAGAGATCGCGGATTTTTTCCAGATCGCACTCGTCCGTGAGGCCGACGATGAATCCGGTTTCGATGCGGCGTCCGAAGGGGACGAGCGCGCGCATGCCGATTGCGGCGCGGTGCAGGAGTGCCTCGGGCACGGAGTACGTGAAAGGGTGGTCAACCGGAAGCGGAAGGGCCACCTGCGCGAAGCGGCGCCCCGGCATCGGTCACTCCCTCAGTTCGGCGTCCCAGTAGGCCGTGTCGAGGAAGCGCTGCCAGCTCGATTCGCATCCGGCGGGCAGGCGCGTGCCGAGGGCGGGCAGCCAGGCCGGCTTGACGGGCCGCTTGATGAGCGGCATGTGGGCCTCTTCGGGGGTGTGGTCGCCCTTGCGGACGTTGCAGTGCACGCAGGCGAGCACGAGATTTTCCCACGCGTCGCGTCCGCCGCGCGAGCGCGGGAGGACGTGGTCGATGGTGAGCTCGGACTTGGCGAGTTTTTTGCCGCAGTATTGGCAGGTACTTTTGTCGCGCTCGAAGATGCTGCGGCGCGAGAAGCGCACTTCCTTGTGGAAGAATCCGTTGAAGGCGTTGAGCAGGATGATTTCCGGCACGCGCATGCGGAGCGTGGGTGTGTGGATGAAACGGCCCTCATCGCGCGCCTGGGAGAGCTCGATCCAGTTTTCGAAGTCGTGCAGGGTGTAATCGGCGGGGTCGACGGCGCGCGCCATGTCCTGATAAAGCAGCGCGACGGCGCGGCGGACAGACGCGACATTCACGGCCACCCACGAGCGGTTCAGGACGAGAACTTGTCCCTCGATGTTCATCGGGCACCTGCGCTTTGCCGCGCGCCCCGCGCGTGCGGCCCGTGCAACCTGCGCGCATGCATACTACCGCGACCGTGTGAGCGCCGCGTGAAGCGCGCGAACGGGCACCAGTATAGGAAGCGGCGGGGTGGGGATCAAACCTTGGCGGCTTCGTCTGCGTGGCGGATGCGATACCGGCCTACGGGGTCGTTTGATTCACCACGAAGAACACGAAGAGCACGAAGAAGGTCAAGGGCAAGAACGATTATAAGGACAAGGGCAAGGGGCAAGGGGCAAAATGACTACAGGACCATTCGTTTGATTCCTTCTTTGAGAAATTTGACGTTGAAGTTGATCAGTAGGCCGGTTCGTATGTGGGCGAGCTTCATGTAGGTTAGGAGTTGGGCTTCGTGGATTGGGGCAATTTTGTCTACGCTTTTCAATTCGAGGATTAGTGAGTCGGCCACTAACACGTCCACGTGGTATCCGCAATCGATTTTCTTGTGCTTGTAGATGACGGGCAAGGGCACTTGAAGCTGGAAGGGTATGCTTGAATCGGCGAGTTCCGAGGCCAGGCAGTGCTCGTAGGTGGACTCCAGCAGGCCTGGACCCAAATTCCGATGCACCTCTATCGCTAATCCAATCACCCTGTTCGAGAGGTCATCAAATTCCATTGGTGCTCACTCTTCTCCAGATCTCATTGAATTGTGTTCTTCGTGTCCTTCGTGCGCTTCGTGGTGAATCTATCTTATTCCGGGAAATTCATCCGGCGCAGCAGGGCCTGGTAGCGCGGGTCGCTCTCTAGCGCGGCGAACTCGGGGTATATCTTCAAACGCCATGCGAAAGTGTCGCGAGTCTCGACCGCTTTGGGCGTGAACTCCGCTGTCGGCGAGATCTCGGTGACGTGGGC
>VFKU01000831.1 GCA_009885415.1 Rhodothermota bacterium | reverse complement strand
GCGCAGGAAGGGCGCGCGGGCGTCTCGCATGTTGAAGACGTGTAGGACTTGGGCGACGGCGAGGGTCATGAAGGACATGGTGATGCTGGTCTCGTGCGAGGCGTGAAGCGGGCCGTGCGCGAGGAAGGAGACGGCCAGCGTTGCCGCGCCGATGTAGCCTGCGTAGGCCGCGATCGCCTTCCAGTAGCGGCGCGGCAGCAAGGGTTCTGCCGCGGGGCGGGGCGGGCGGCGCATGGCGGTGGCGTCGCCCTCGCCCATGCCGAGCGCGAGCGCGGGGAAGATGTCGGTGACGAGATTGAGGAAGAGTATCTGGAGGGGCAGGATGGGCAAGGGCGAATTGAGCAGGGATGCGACGAGGATGACGAGGATCTCGGCGAGATTGCAGGAGAGAAGGTAAATGACGAACTTGCGGATGTTGCCGAAGATGATCCTGCCTTCGCTAATGGCGACGACGATGCTGTGAAAGGAATCGTCTTTCAGGACGACATCGGCCACCTCGCGGGCGACCTGCGTCCCGCGTTGGCCCATGGCCACGCCGATGTCGGCCTTTTTTAGTGCAGGGGCGTCGTTGATGCCGTCGCCGGTCATGGCGACGATTTGACCCGCGGCCTGGTGCAGCGCGATCAGATCGAGTTTTTGTTGCGGACTCACACGCGCGAAGATATTCACTGCGCGGAGCGCGTCGGCCTCGGCGGGCGAGAGGGCCGCGGGCTGGCGCAGATCGCGTCCAGCGACGACGGGCGCTTTGTCTTCGTGCGTGATGCCGACGGCGCGCGCGACGTATCGCGCGGTGTCCGCCTGATCTCCGGTGATCATGATGACGCGAATGCCGGCGGATGCGCAGGCCTCGATGCTGGCGCGGACGTCGGCGCGGGGCGGGTCGACCATGGCGACGAGGCCGACGAAGGTTAGATCGCTGTAGGGGCGCGCGTCTTCATTGGGCGGGTGCTTGAAGGCCAGGGCGAGCATCCGGAGGCCGTCGCCGGCCAGCGCGCGGTTTTTCGCCAGCCAGCTTTCGCGGACGGCGTCGTCGATCGGCTGGGGTCCGGCGGCGTGGAGCGTGTGCGTGCAAATAGAGAGCACCGCCTCGGGCGCGCCTTTGACTGCGACGTAGAACGGCCCCGGAGTGTCGCCCGTGCGATGAAAGGTCGCCATCAACTTTGTCTCGCTGCTGAAGGGTTCTTCGCGCAGCTCGGGGGATTTTCGGCGGAGGTCGAAGGGGTCTCTCCCCTGCTCTACCGCCGCCAAGAGGAGCGCGCCTTCGAGAGGATCGCCGATCGTTTTCCAGGGCCCGCCGGCCTCGGAGGAAATCGAGGCGTTGTTGCACAGGACGGCGATGCGCAGCGCCTCGTCGATGCTTCCCCGATCGCGGTCCTCGTGCCGCCAGGTGCCGTCTTCCGAGCGTGTCGCGCTGCCGCGCTCGAAATCCAGGCGAGTCACCGTCATGCGGTTTTCTGTCAGCGTCCCGGTCTTGTCGCTGAAGATCACGCTCGCGCTGCCCAAGGTTTCGACGGCCGACAAGCGCCGGACGAGGGCTTGTCGCCGGGCCATGCGCAGGAGTCCGCGCGAGAGGGCGATCGTCGCCACGATGGGCAGGCCTTCCGGGATTGAGGCCACGGCGAGCGCGATGCCGGTCTCGACCATCTGCACGATTTCTTTTCCGCGCGCGATGCCCAGGAGCGCCACGCCGCTGGCGATGACGAGGATGACCCAAACCAGGCTTCGGCCGAGGGCGTCGAGTTGTTTTTCCAGCGGGGTCTGCTCGTCCTTCGCCTCGGCGACGAGCTTCGTGATGGCGCCGAGCTCCGTCCGGATGCCCGTGCCGACCACGACTCCGGCGCCACTCCCGCGGGTCACTGAGGTGCCTTTATACGCCATGTTGCTGCGCTCGGAGAGCGTCGCATCGTCCTCGAGCGCGGCGGTGTGCTTGGACACTTGCGCCGATTCGCCGGTCAACGCGGATTCGTCGCAGGCGAGCTTGTGCGCGCTCACGAGGCGGAGATCGGCGGCGACGAGATCGCCCGCTTCGAGTTCGACGAGGTCGCCGGGCACGAGATCGGCGGCGTCGATTTCCTTCAACGCGCCGCCGCGGCGCACGCGCGCGCTGACTGTGCCGAGACGGTGGAGCGCCTCCATCGAGCGCACGGCGCTCAATTCGGTGAAAAAACCGATCAGCGCGTTGATGACGATCACCACGACCACTGCGACGGCCTCGACGAAGTCGCCGAAGGCGGCGGAGAAACCGGCCGCGGCGGCCAGGAGCATCACCACTGCGCTGCGGAACTGCCGGACAAAGACCACCCAGACCTTCACCGGCGCGACGCGCTTGAGCGCGTTTGGCCCGTAGCTCTGGAACCGCGCCGCCGCCTCGGCCTCAGAGAGCCCGGCCGCTTCTGATACTCCGAGCCGGGTCAAGACCTCAGCGTAAGGCTGCCGGTGCGGATCGTTTAGCCCGTACATGCAGGCATCCTACCCAATCGCCCGCAGCCGCACCTAATCCGCCTTGGATTTGCCCCCCGTTTTCCGGTACTTTC
>VFKU01000189.1 GCA_009885415.1 Rhodothermota bacterium | reverse complement strand
GCGCTTTTGCGACGATCGGCCCCATGGACGGCGTCCACTGACCCGCCGGGACCGCCAAGACCGGCTCCAGCGAGGGAAGGGGTGTGGGCGCAGGATCTCCGGTCGAAACGTGGCCAGGCTCAGGCGCTGCTTCGGGAGGGGCATGTAGGATCGGAGCGGGGACCTGCGGCGCGGGCTGCGCGGGCGCGTGATACAAAACAAGCTCGCCGACGTCGTGACCGTCGAGGCTCAGGCGCTCGGTGCGTTCGGCCTCCTGCGCGTCTTCCGCCGTGATGACCACGCGCTTGGGCCAGAGCGCACGTTCGATCGCGCGGATCGCCTCTTCGGGGTCTAGCGACGCGGGCAGGTGCGCGGAGACGCGGGTACGATAAAAGTGCGCGCTCGCTTGGCGCTGCAAGCGCGGCGCGGAAATCTCGATCGCTTCCGCGGGGAGGCCCTGGTACTTCAATACGTCCGCGGCGATCTCGCCGATGTCCGCCGTCGCGCCCAAGAGATCCTTCGGGCGGTGTTTCAAGAATTGTCCAATGAGCCAGAGGGTCGCGACGAGCATCACGCAGGACGCGCCAAGGCCGAGCGCGAGTGGCGCCCAAGCAGTGTGCCGGGGGGGTGGCGCTGAAGCCAGTTCTTCCGGCGGGTTAGTACGGACTTCGTCGGTGAGGGTGCGCATCAGAGATCCACCCATTCGACGTGCGTAATTGCTTCACCGAGGAAGGCGCGGCCGGTCTCCGCGAAACGATCCGGCGAATCGCTCACCATGCACGTGAGCGCCCCGAGGTTCCCCGGGGCCGCGCGCGTGTGCAGGCGGTCGAGCGCGTCCGCGACGGTCTCGGCGGTCGCGTCCGCGCTGTCCACGACAGTGACTTTGGGCCCCATGACCCGCGAGATGGTATTGATCAGCAAGGGGTAGTGGGTGCAGGCCAGGAGGAGCGAATCGACGCCGGCCTCGCGAAACTCCGCCAGGTAGTGCTCCGCGATTTGCTCCGGAACGGGCCCTTCGATCCAGCCTTCTTCCGCCAGTGGCACAAAGAGGGGACAGGGCCGGGCGAGAACGCGTGCGTGCGGTGCAAGGCGCGCGAGCGCCTGCTGATATACGCCGCTGGCGATCGTGCCGCGCGTGCCGATGACGCCGATGTGGCCGTGATGCGAGTGCGCGGCAGCGGCGCGTGCGCCGGGTTCGAGCACGCCGATCACGGGCACGTCGAGTTCCTTTTCAAGTGTAGGCAGCGCGTGGGCGGTGGCGGTGTTGCACGCGACCACCAGCAATTTGATACCGCGCTCCAGCAATACGGAGACGCAGGCGCGCGTATAGCGAATGACGGTCTCGGGAGACTTGTTGCCGTAGGGCAGGCGTGCGGTGTCGCCGAGATAGACGATGTCTTCACTCGGCAGATGATGGCGTAGCGCACGCACCACGGTGAGTCCGCCGACGCCGGAATCGAAGACGCCCAGCGACGCGGCGCTTTCCTCGGGCCCGCGCGCGGGTCCCATTTATTCGCCCAAGAGCCGGGGATCGGGCCGGACGGCGGCGGCGAGAGAGATGTGCGCCGGAAAACCCTTGTCGGCGGGCGACCCTTCATACAACACGCGCACGCTGGTGACGGGACGGTCGGTCGCGGCCTGGAGGCCGGGCTGGGTGAGCGTGTGTACGAGGGCCTGCGCGAGCAGCCACTCGGCGCCGGCGCTATGCAGCGCGGGCGCATCGATGTCCCGCGTAAAGTCCACAATCAATTCGCCCGAATCGAGCAGATAAATCGCGCGGAGCCGCGTTACCGCCGGGAGCACTGGGCTCGCGCCCGCCGAGGGGCCCTCGATCAGCGCGAGAATCGCGGCGCGGCAGTTTTCGCGCGTCTCCATAGTGAGCGCGAGTGCGCGGTCCTCGGCGACGAGCCGGATCTGCGCGGGATGCGCGAAGTAGAGCCGCACCAGCGGCCGATCGGCTTTGGACGCGTCGTCCCGAAGGTCGAGTGTGCCCTGGGATGGTCGCGCAGTCGGCTCGTTACTCCCGCTCGTCTGGGAGAGTCGCACAAACATGAACGACACGGCGAACAACAATACGAGCGTGAGCACGCCCCACAGCGAATAGAACGCGGCGCGCATGACGTCCTTGGGCGCGGCAGGGCGGCGGGCCATGTCAGTTCGCCTCCGGCGTTTCCGGCGCCGCGGCGGGTGGGGGAGCAGCGGCCTTGCCGTTCAGGTAGATTGAAATTCCGTTGAATACGCCCGTCGCCAACTGCGCCAAGTGTTCGTCCGTGGCCAAGCGCTGCGCGTCGGTGGTGGACGTAAGGCAACCCAGTTCAATCTCGGCGCTCGGCACTTGCAGCTCGCTCAGCAATTGGAGCGGGACCTCGATAATCCCGCGCAAGGGCGTCCCGGCGGATTGGGCAATCGCCGTACCCAGCGTCTCCGCGAGCCGGCGATTTTCGGTGGCGAGACGTGCATCGGCGTGCAGAAATCCTGGCGTGGCGCCCGAAGGCGGAGCGCTATAGAACGCCGCGACGCCCTCCGCCGCCGACGATAACGAACTCCCCAGGTGCAGACTGATGAAGATGCTGCCGGGAGCGCCGCGAACGATCTTGGCGCGCTGCGCCGGCGTCAGTTCTGTGTCCTCGGGGCGCGTGAGGATTACGGTGAGGCGTCCGTCGGCTTCAAGCAACGTCTTCACCCGTTTCGCGACACCGAGCACGACGTCGGCTTCTTTGAGTTTTTCGGCCGACTGCACGCCGGGGTCGTAGCCGCCGTGCCCCGCGTCGATCAAGACCGTGGTGACGGCGGAGGGCACCGTGCCAGCACCTATACTGCCTAGTTGTTCGAGCGCGACCGGCTCGTCGCTACTTTCTGGCGGAGACGTCGGCGACGCGCCGGGAGGCGCGACCGTCGTGCCGGGTACGGGGGCCGGTGTGGGAGTGGGAGGGGTTGCGCCCACGGGACGCACGGTGAGGCGGAATGATTTCAGGAAAAAATCCGGGACGTCCTCGATAGCGATCAGCGCCGCGCCGTCCTCGTCGAGAATCGGTTGGCGCAGGGAGAAGATGCTTAGCGCGTTTACGCGGGACTCGCCCATGCGAAGCCAAGCGGCCGTGTTTTCGAGGTCGACGCGCAGCCGCGTGGGGAGGATGTTGTAGGCGCCGCCGGCCTGCTCGACCAGCCCTTGCAGCGGGACGTAGGCGACGCCGTCGCGGACCCGCGACTCGAGCGTGATCAAGCGCCCACCCGCGGGGCCTTCGAGGGAGAACTGGGTCAATTCGGCAAACGCGACATGGCTCTTCAGGCAGAGCGCCGATATGCACAGGAGAATTCGGAGTCGAGGTCTCATCATTGGCCAAATCCGCAGCGAATTGTCACGCGCCGGAAAGGGAGACACGCGGCCTCTTTCGGATCGGGCTCCCCCACGGGCCTTTGATTGTCTTTCTACACCAGTGGCCGATCGGGATGCAAACCCGCTGCTTTTCGCGCCGTCAGCCGTCGCGAGACTCGAGGGCCCGCCGAACGCTGAGCGACTCGCCGGGTTGCGGCTTGCGGGGCGAGGACTGCAAGCTTTTACGTTGCTGCGACATCTCCCGATTCAATTCATCGAGACACTTCGTGCAAAGTTTCTTCGAGGCGCTGATGGCTGGCGCGCCGCAACGGCCGCATTTTGTCATGGCCACGCTTGCGCTGCTCGCTACGATCCCCTGATCGACCATCCGGAGGACGCATTTCATCTCCACACCAGTCAGTTCGCTGATTGCTTCGGCGGACATCTCCGGGTGGTCGTGCAAACACTCTCGGACCTTCTCGTAGTCTGCTTCTTCTGCTGGCGCACAACTCGCGCATACCGCGTTCCCGGATTTGTCGAATAATTTGTCGCAACGCGGACACTTGGCCAAAGGCATGGCGAACCCCCAAGAACTAGTGACAGAAATTCCTTATCCCCGCCGCAATCATACCACAGAGGCGTTTTCGGATTTTGAATATTATTTCCGTTTTGTCCAATTCGCAGTGCCGTATTTCTCTGAGACCAAAATTACAATGGAACCCATCGTTGACTTTTCTAAATGAAAGAGCCCTGAATGCTGGAACGTCCGTGAAACAGTCTTGCTGAGCGTCTGACGAGTAACAGGAATATTACTTAGGAAGGATTTATGGGGCCGCGATGCCCTGTATGCAGGCTGATCCGCGGGCTCTTTCAGATAGCGCGAACAGAGAGCGAGATCCATCCCGTAGAGAAGGGTGCCGTGATGCAGAAAGTAGCTTTTCTTTCTACGCTGGGCGCTCCCGGAGACCTTGGCGCCATCGACGGCCAGATCGGAAATGCCGGCGGGAACCGCCGGGCAACCCAACTCGCCCAGCGTCCTCGCCATCGCTCCCAGAATGGTCTCGTAGGACGACCGAATGCTTCCGCATCCGGGCCGATCCACACGCAGGATGAGCGAGTAATTGAGGCAGCCCGGCCCTTGCAGCACGCAGCCCCCGGCGGAACAGCGGCGCAAAATGGGAACGCCCTCGCGCGCGCAGGCCTCCAGAAAAACATGCTCGTCGATTGCTTGGCTCAGTCCGAGAACCACGAAATGCACGGGACTCTCCCAGAGTCGCAGCACTTCGCCCGAGTCGTTTGCTTCGGCTTCGTCCAGCAGCGCCTCGTCGAGCGCGAGATTCTCGGCCGGAGACGCGAAGGAGTGATCGAGTAGGCGCATCGGCCTTCAGCGCGACACGGGCGCGGCCTCCGCCGCGGGCCGATACGCGCAATCGAGCATGCGCGCAGCCTTCACCTCGTCGAGCCGGCCCACGGGGGTCGTCACCGGGGCGTCCTTGTAGGGGTCGCCCTCTGCCTCGATGCGCCGCGCGATTTCGAGCATGGCGTCGCAGAAGGCGTCCATCGTCTCCTTCGACTCCGTCTCGGTCGGCTCGATCATGATGCTCTCGTGCACCGTGAGCGGGAAATACACCGTCGGCGCGTGGTAGCCGAAATCGAGCAGCGCCTTGGCAATGTCCATCGCGCGCGAGCCGCGCTTGGCCTGCGGCGTCGCATCGAAGATGCACTCGTGCATGAAGCGGCTCGCGAAAGCGGATTGATACGCGCCCTTAAGGCGCGCATGAATGTAGTTCGCATTCAGCACCGCCGCATGCGAAACCTCGCGCAGGCCGTCCTTGCCGAGGTGGCGCATGTACGCATAGGCGCGCACCGCCATGCCGAAGTTGCCGAAGAAGGGCGCCATCTTGCCGATCGATTTCGGCGGTGTCTCGAGCGCGAAGGCCTCGCCCTTTTTCACCACGCGCGGACCGGGGAGGTAGGGGAGGAGCCGCTCGCTCACGCCCACCGGACCGCTGCCGGGTCCGCCCATGCCGTGCGGCGTCGCGAAGGTCTTGTGCAGGTTGTAGTGCATCACGTCGAAGCCGAGATCGCCCGGACGGCATTCGCCGAGAATCGCGTTGAGATTCGCACCGTCGTAATAGAGCAGCGCGTCGACCTGGTGCGCAAGCCGTGCGATTTCCTGGACGGCCGGCTCGAAAAGGCCGTGCGTGTTCGGACACGTCATCATCACCGCCGCGACGGAGTCGTCGAGCGCCGCCTTGAACGTCTCGACGTCCATCAGCCCGCGATCGTTCGATGGAATCTCGACGATTTCGTATCCGGCGATCGCCGCGCTGGCGGGATTGGTGCCGTGGGCCGAGTCCGGCACGATGATCTTCGTTTTGTGTGTGTTGCCTCTCTCACGGTGATAGGCCGCGATCAGGAGCGTGCCCGCGAGTTCGCCGTGCGCGCCCGCGATGGGTTGCAGACAGCAAGCGCTCATGCCGGCGATTTCGGCGAGCAGCTTCTCGGTCTCGTAGATCAACTCGAATGCGCCTTGGCACTGCGCCCAAGTTGCCGCGCTGCTCGAGAGGTGTGGGTGCAGCGCCGCGAAGCCCGGCATCGCCGCCACTACCTCCGCGATTTTCGGGTTGTATTTCATCGT
>VFKU01000207.1 GCA_009885415.1 Rhodothermota bacterium | reverse complement strand
GAGGAATCCGCGCCGCCGCTCTTGCAGCTTACGAAAGGCATTCACGTCACGCTCACGCGCGAGCGGCTGCCGATTCGGCACACCGTGATCATGACGACGCCTGACAAACGGTCGATCTTCGTCGTGCCGCGCGGGCGCTTTGTGTACTTCGGCACAACGGATACTTTTTACGCCACGCCGGACTACTGGCCGGAGATCACGCGCGAGGACATTGCCTATCTCCTGCGCTGCGGCGAGGGTACGTTCAATACCGCGCCATTCACCGACGCCGATATTGTCTCGCTCTGGTCTGGTGTGCGCCCCTTGCTCGCGCAGGCGGGAAAGTCGCCCTCGGAGATCTCGCGGCGGCACGAATTTCTGGACGGCCCCCACGGCGTCATTTCCATCGCCGGCGGGAAGCTCACCAGTTTCCGCTCGATGGCCGAACGAATTGTAGACCTCTGCGAAGAGCGGCTGGGCCGGAAGCCGAGCGCGAGCGTCACCGCACGCGAGCCTCTTCCCGGCGGCGATCTCGCCGGGCCCATTGAAGGCCTCTGTCAACAACTCGCGAAACGCGGGCTCGCGGACGCCGAGGCCGAGCGGCTCGCGCGGCTGTACGGTTCGGAGGCGCCGACTGTCGTTGAATCCGGCGCCGGAGTGGCGGCCGAAACGCGCTGGGCCGTGTTGCACGAAGGCGCGCTCACGCTCGAAGATTACTGGGTGCGCCGGAGCGCGCGTGCGCGCTTCGATGAGCGTGGCGGGATGGATGCGCTCGCACCGGCCGCCGAGACGATGGGCGCGCTGTTGGGCTGGAGCGCCGCCGAAGGCCAGCGCCAGATGGACATGTGTCGTGAACTCCGCCGAAATGAAATGTCCCCCGTGCAGATTGAAGGAGTTTCACTTGCCGACAGCCATCGTTAACGAACTCGTTTCCGTGCTTGGCTCTGAGCGGGTCGTCACGAGCGGCGACTTGCTGGAACAGCGCCGCCACGATTATTGGGTGCGCAGCCATCTCGACGATCATCAGGGCCGCCCCGCGCCGCGCCCCGCCTGCGTCGTGCGGCCGGTCAGCGTCGAGGAGGTCGTCGCCGTGGTGAATGCGTGTCGCAGGCGCGGTGCGCCGCTGATTCCCTTCGGGCTCGGCAGCGGCGTCTGCGGCGGCGTGATCGCGCGCGAGGACGCCGTGCTGCTCGACATGAGCGCGATGAATCGCGTGCGCGCGATCGACGAGACGAACCTGCTCGCGGAATTCGATGCCGGGAAGAATGGTCTCGAAGCGGAGAAGGTCGTCGCGATGCGCGGCTTGACGATCGGGCACTGGCCGCAGTCGATTGCGGTGAGCAGCGTGGGCGGGTGGATCGCGACGCGCGCCTCGGGCCAATTCTCGACGGCCTACGGCAATATCGAGGACATTGTGTATTCAATCGAGGCCGTTCTTCCGAACGGTGAAGTGGTGCGGCTTGGCCGCGCGCCGCGCGCGGCGGCCGGGCCCGATTTGCGGCATCTGCTGCTCGGGAGCGAGGGCACGCTCGGCGTGATCACCGGCGTCACGCTTTCGCTGCGCTGGGCGCCCGAGCGATCCGCCCACTCCGCGTATTACGCGAAGACGATGGCCGCCGGGCTCGACGCGCAGCGGCGGATCGTGCAGGGCGGCTGGTCGCCGCCGGTCATGCGGCAATACGACACCGTCGAAGCGACGCGAAATTTTGCGGAGTCCGCGCGCGGCGAGGATTCGCTGCTGTTCATGGTTCACGAGGGCCCTTCCGGGCGAGTGGAGGCGGAAGTTTCCGGCGTGGACGCGATCGTCCGCAAGGCCGGCCTCGAACCCGCGCCGGTCGAGGTCGTCCGCAAGTGGCTCGACGCCCGCAACCACGTGCCCACCTGGGAAAGTTTCCTCAAGAACGGCATCATCCTCGACACGATCGAGATTTCGGCAGCGTGGGACAAGATTTCCGGTATTTACGATGCGGTCACCGCGAGCGTGAAGCAGGTCCCCGGCGTACTCGCGGCGACGGCGCACAGCTCGCATGTGTATCGCAGCGGCGTGAACCTCTATTTCACCTTCGCGGCGCGGCCCGAGCGGCGCGAAGATATGGCCGCAACCTACGACGAATGCTGGCGGCGCGTCATCGAGACGACCGCGGCGCACGGCGGCGGCATCGCGCACCACCACGGCATCGGCCGCGTCCGGCGCAACTACTTGCACCACGACCTCGGCCCCGGCGGCGTCGCGCTCTTGCAGACGCTCAAGCGCGCGCTCGATCCCGTCGGCTTTATGAACCCGGGCGTGCTGATTCCCGATGCCTGAGGCGCTCCTTGCCGTCGACGCCGGAACGACGAGCGTGCGCGTGCTCGTCGTCGGCCTCGACGGCGCGATTCGCGCGCGCGTGCGCGAGTCGCTCCCGATCAGCTACCCCATGCCCGGCCGCGTCGAGCAGGACGCCGAGCTCATCTTCAGCACCACGCGCATGCTCTTGCAGCAGGCGT
>VFKU01000782.1 GCA_009885415.1 Rhodothermota bacterium | reverse complement strand
TAAGACGAGCGAACTTTGCTCCGGCTGGCAGTTCTTTGGTTTCGTTTTTTGGCACAGCACATAGTCGCCCCATTGTTGCGCGAAAGCAAGACTTATTCCGTGATATGTGCGGCTGCGTTCTTTCCACCTGTCCGCGCTCGGCGGCAGTTTCCAGATTCGTTGTTCGCGGCCTTCCACCACATTAGACGGCGTGAGGCGCGGGAGATTCTTGAGCCAGAGGCACGTCGCCTTTGTCTCGCCGTGGCCGTGCTGCCAGGGCTGTATCACTTGGTCTGGCTTGCGGATTTTCGACGATATGACGCTGACCGGATTTTCGAGCGCGATGTGCGGGATTGGAGCGGCGAGCAGCAGGCGCACGAAGTCCAGAGCTTCGGCTTGTTCGCGCACCTTGTCCTTGAACCAGCGCGCACCGCTCACGGCCAGATGCGTGCAGGGCGGGTGCGCCACCATGATGTCCCATCTTTCATTGAGGATTTCTCGCACGTCGCACTGATGATGATTGCCGGGCTTTTCGGTTGGCAGCAGGTCACATGACCACGCATCCCACCCGAGAGCGGCGAAGGCATCACGGACAGAGCCAGAGTATTCGCACGCCACCAAAACGCGCCCTAACCACGCGCTCCAGCGAACGCCGCCATCGGCCTGCTCTTGTTTCTCGGCACTCATAGTGGCGGCGTCGCTGAGCTTGATTCGTTAGGAGCCTTGCCCTCGTTCGTCCCACGCTGCTCGTCGCCTGCCAGCTCCGCACCCCCGCCGCCCGTGGGGAACAGATGCGGAGCAAGCTCCGGCGCGTTGAAGAACACAATCTCCGCGTGAAACTCCACGCCTTCAAACACGTTCAGCGGGAGCATCATCAGCGACGTAATCTTGGCCGGGCACTCGTCGCGCAGCCATTTCCAGCGGGAGCTTTTCAGCCGTTGGTTGAGCCGGAACCCCATCGGGCAGAACAGGGCGATTGGCACGTTGCCGCAGAGCGCGAGGATTTGCCGCAGGAACACTTCGCTGCCGAGCATCCTGCCGACGCCGAGATTGAACGGCGGATTGCACACCACGAGGTCACAGGCCACGCTCTCACGCATGGCGAGGAAGTCTTGCCCGTGCTTCACGTCGAGGCCAATTGTCTTTCTGCCCCTTCGCGCAAACGGGGCGAGCAGCCGCCCGTCGCCGCAAGCCGGATCGAGAATCGTGCTGGCGTTCGGGAACAGCGCCGCGAGTTCATCGCAGAGCCAGTGCGGAGTCGGGATGTCCTGCCGCTTCGGATTTGTGCGGTAGTCGTTCCGTTTGACTGTGAGCGGAGACGCCATCAGAAAAGCCCTCCCACTCCTACCAGACCCAGCTTCTCGTGCGAGCGACGCGCCGCTGTAATTCGCGGGGTATAACCACCGCATGCAGCGAACGACGCGGGCACGTCTAGGGCGAGTTCGGAAGCATTCATGGCGCGTCGTCGCTGAGCCTGACGTTAGACGGCAAGACACGCCCTTGCCGGTTCACTGATGCGATTTGCGCCGGGCCTTGGCAGTAAGGCCGAAATACGATGAGCACCGACCGGAAGGCGAGTTCACGGTCTGGAGCGCGATACTTTGCGCGGCCTCGGATGTATCGGATCTCCGATGCTCGCATGATGTAGTTATGCCAGTAGGCGGTGTCGTGCGCGTCGCCCTTGGTGATGCAGACGGTCAGGTTGCCGCGTTGCGCTTCGTCCCAGGCGCGCTGATACCACTTCGCCATTGAGCGGTCGAACGGCGGATTGCACCAGTTGGACGCTGCCCACGGTTGCGCGAGTCCGTCGTCGTCAGGCGTGTAGTATCGGGCGCACTTGGCGTTCCACGGCAGGGCGCACACGTCGAGCGTGAATGCGAACTCGGCATTGAGTGTGTCCCAGAGGTCTTGCGGAGTTGACCACACGTTATTGCGATTGCCGTCTAACCCGTCACCGGAGCGAACAGCCGCCCCGCACGTCGTTGGTGATTCGGTAGTCATAGAGGGCGGCTGTCGCTCAGTTCTGTGCGCTTCTGTGGGCACGTCCCTTCAAATCCGAAGAATGAATGTTCCGTCATGTCCCATCGGC
>VFKU01000820.1 GCA_009885415.1 Rhodothermota bacterium | reverse complement strand
GGTGAAGCGCGTGTCGGATGTAGGGGTGGCCGGTCTGCATCGCATCTTGGGTCAACGCGAGGTGCTCGAGAACGCGAACGTGATCGTGGTCTGCGCGGGCATGGAAGGCGCGCTGCCAAGCGTCGTGGCGGGGCTCGTGGACAAACCGATCATCGCGGTGCCGACGAGCGTTGGCTACGGCGCGAGTTTCGGTGGGATTGCGGCGCTTCTCGCGATGCTGAATTCTTGCGCGGAGGGCGTTTCGGTGGTGAATATCGACAACGGATTCGGCGCGGGCGTGCAGGCCTCGCTCATCAACCGGCTCGCGGCGGGGAAACCGGCATGAAGACGCTGTATTTCGACTGTTTCTCCGGCGCGGCCGGCGACATGATGGTCGGCGCGCTGATTGATGCCGGGGCGGACTTTGGGAAAATTCGTGACGCGCTGATGTCGCTGGGGGTCGAGGGCTTCGACGTCGCGATCGAGAAGGTGAAGAAAAAGGGCGTGATGGCGACGAAGTTCCATGTGAACATCGCCGCGCAGGGTCATCCGCACCGGCATTTGAAACATATTGTGGCGATTATCGAGAAGGGGAACTTGCCCGAGTCTGTTCGCGCCGCGAGTTTGGAGACGTTCCGCAGGATCGCGGAGGCCGAAGCGGAGGTGCATGGATCGACGATCGAAAAGGTGCACTTTCACGAAGTCGGCGCGGTGGATTCTATTGTGGATATCGTTGGCGCTCACTTGGCGCTTGAGCAGCTTCGCCCGGAGCGGATCGAGTCTTCGGCGCTGCATGTGGGATCCGGGACGGTGCTGTGCGCGCACGGCGTGATGCCGGTGCCTGCGCCGGCGACCGCGCTGCTGCTCAAAGGGATACCGACTTACGGCGGGACGGTGGAAGGCGAACTCGTGACGCCGACCGGTGCGGCGCTGATTGCGCAGCTTGCGCAGAAGTTCGGGCCGCAACCGGCGATGACGGTGAACGCGGTCGGCGCGGGGAGCGGCACGCGAGACCTGCCGGATCGGCCGAATGTCTTGCGTGTGATGATCGGCGAGACCGCGGGCGCATCTGGCGCGACCGAGACGATTACGGTGATCGAAGCGAACATTGACGACATGAATCCCGAGCTGTTCCCGCCGCTGGTGAAGGGGTTGATCGAGGCCGGCGCGAAAGACGCGTTTCTGACGCCCATTCTCGGCAAGAAGGGCCGGCCGGCGTATTTGGTGACCGCGATGGCTGACGAGGCGGCGGTGGCGAAGGTGGCCGATGCGCTGTTTCGCGGATCGACTTCGCTGGGGCTGCGCATGCGCCGCGAAGAGCGGATTTGCTTGCAGCGCGAGTGGAAGGACGTGTCCACGCAATGGGGCGCGGTGCGCGTGAAGATCGGCCTGCGCGGCGGAATTGCGGCAAACGCCGCGCCGGAGTTTGACGATTGCGCGCGCGTGGCGGAGGCGGCGAAGGTGGCGGTGCGGGAAGTGTACGATGCGGCGCGTGCGGCGGCCGTCAAGGGGGAGTGGATCAATGCCTGAGCGTATTGGGGTGTATCCGGGGAGTTTCGATCCGCCGACCTTTGGGCATCTGGACATGATCCGGCGCGCGGCGAAACTTTTCGACACGCTGATCGTGGCGGTGGCGCGCAACACGGACAAGCACAGCATGTTCCTGACGGATGAGCGCAAGGAGATGCTGCGCGAGATCACGAAAGACATCCCAAATGTGCGCATCGATCACTTTACGGGGCTGACGGTGGATTTCGCGCGGGACAACGGGGCGCATGCACTGGTACGCGGGTTACGCGCAATTTCCGATTTCGAGTTGGAACTGTCGATGGCGGCGACGAACCGCAAGTTGCGGCCCGATTGCGATACGCTGATCCTGATGCCGAGCGAGGAATACATGTTCATCAGCAGCCGGCTGGTGAAGGAGATCGCGACGCTCGGCGGCGATGTGAGCGCCTTTCTGCCGCCAGTTGTGCTCAAGCGGCTGAAGGCGAAACTCAGCAAAGAGTGAGGGCGCGTCTACTCCGTAGCGCCTCCGCGCGGACGGAGTTTCTTGAGCACGCCGGAGAAGTTCAGCAGCGCGCGTCCTCCTGTGGCGATCTTGCCGCGCACGAAGACCATGCTGCCGGTCTCGTGGACGATCTCGCCGGTGGCCTCGATAAACTCGCCGATCCCTGCGGCCGAGGTGAATTCGGAGTTGCAGGAGACGGTGACGGCGGGCACATTCTCGATCGCGGGCCGCGCGACGACGAACATGGCGTAGTCGGCAAAGGTCATGAGCATGCCGCCGTGCATGCTCCCCTGACCGTTCATGTGCTTGGCTTCGGCGATGAAGGCGCAATGGTAGGAGCCGTCGTCCGCTTGCTTGAAGTAGAAGGGGCCGGACTGTTCCTCGAAGGGGTCGAAACCTTCCCACTTCTGGTAGCCGTGAAGGCGGGGGTCCGTCTGTGTCGTGCTCATCGAAACTCCGTGAAAAGGTTGAAACTGCGCGGAGTATATCGATTTTCAACGGTGCGGCGCTAGGCGGCCGGCGTTCGGCAGGGACGTTTGCCGCGTGGCGGGCCGGCGGATAGAATGGGCACGGGGAACGCACGGGGGATTTCTGCATGAGGGAAGTCGATCTGATTGTGATCGGCTCGGGGCCAGCCGGGCAGCGAGCGGCGATTCAAGGCGCGAAATGCGGCGCGAGCGTAGTGGTCGTCGAGAAGGCGCAGTGGGTGGGCGGGGTGTGTACCCACGCGGGGACGATTCCGAGCAAGACGTTGCGCGAGGCGATCCTGTATCTCACGGGGTTTCGTTTCCGGTCGGTGTATGGCCGCGGGCATGTCCTCAAGCGGCGGCTGACCTTCGACGATTTGATGCACCGGGTCAATCACGTCGTCAAGCACGAGACCGAGGTCGCGCGCGACCGCATGGTCCGCAACGGCATTGAGATCGTGAGCGGTGTGGCGGCGTTTGCGGGCCCGCACGAGATCACGGTGGCGACGAGTGACGAGATCCGGAAATTTCGCGGCGAGAAGATTGTCATTGCGACCGGGTCGCGGCCGTACCGGGCGGAGCGGGTCCCCTTCAACGAGACCACCGTGATCGATTCGGACCAGCTTTGGAGCCCCGGTTACCGAATCGAGGATATGCCTCGATCGATGCTGTTCATCGGGGCGGGCGTGGTCGGCACGGAATACGCCTGTATGTTCGCCGCGTTGGGCGTGGATGTGGCGCTGCTCGACCGGCGCAAGGAGTTGCTTCGTTTCATTGATCAGGAAATCAACGATGCGCTGGTGTATCACATGCGCAACGAAAAAATTACTTTGTATCTCGGGAAAGACTTCACTGACGTGAAGTTCGACGAGCGCGGCAAGGTGCTCACGACGCTGGAGAATGGCCGCGAGATTAAGACCGACATGCTGATGTTCTGCTCGGGGCGCTCCGGCGCGACGGAGGAGTTGAACCTGGCGGCGGCGGGGATTACCGACACGAACCGCGGTTTGATCAAAGTGAACGAAAACCTGCAAACGATGGTGCCGCATATTTACGCGGCGGGCGACGTGATTGGGTTTCCGGCGCTGGCCTCGACCTCGATGGAGCAGGGGCGGCACGCGGCGGCACACGCGATGGGTGTTCCGTTTAAGCTGCAAACCGACCTGATGCCTTACGGCATTTACACGATCCCCGAAATCAGCATCGTCGGCAAGACCGAGCAGGAGTTGTCCGAGGAGGGCGTGCCCTACGAGATCGGCCTGGCGCGGTATCGCGAGATCGTCAAGGGGCAGATTATGGGCGACGATACGGGCATGCTCAAGCTGATCTTTCACCAGAAGACGGGCCGCTTGCTCGGCGTGCACATCATCGGCGACGGCGCCTCGGAACTGATCCACATCGGGCAGGCGGTGCTCACGTATGGCGGATCGATTTCGTATTTCGTGGACACCGTGTTCAATTACCCGACGCTCGCCGAGGCCTACAAGGTAGCCGCGATGAACGGCCTCAAACGCGTGGGCAAAGCGGCGATGCATGCGGAGGAATTCGCCAAGCCGCAGGGCGAGCCTGCCAACGCAAGTGAAGAGGCCGAAGCGCCGTGATGAGGTAGCACCGAATTCGGCTTATGGCCCATAGTCTATGGCGTCGATAGCACCATTGGCATCTACGTTTACACTAATCGTCGACTTGCCACCTTGGAAAGAGCCAGTCAACACAATGATCGTGACGCCTGAGACGGTCTCCGTTTTGAACTCAGAGACTTCCTGAAAATCTCCCATTCGAGTGAGTAGGGACTTCCAATCACGCTCAAGTTGCTCGATTGTCGTACCAGCCTGCATTTGGTCATTAAGAAGTTCGTGAGCTTCGGCGTACTTCCCGCCGGATAAGTTCGAGATCAGGAGAAGAGATACATTTGCAGCTTGCGTTGGAAAATCTGATGGTAGAGACTTTTTGCAGCCATCAAGCAAGAAACTAGACACAATCAGCAAACCGACGGCAACGACTCTATGCACGTTCTCCATTGAGTTGCCCCTCGCGGTTGACCTCACCG
>VFKU01000342.1 GCA_009885415.1 Rhodothermota bacterium | reverse complement strand
GTGGCTAGGGACGCAAAATGTCCAATTTCCACAAAGCTCTCACAGCTCTTCTAGGCGGGCTCGCGCTCATTGTTCAACCCGCGCATTCACCAGCCGCAGAAACGCCCGCGGAACACCCTATGGCCTTCCCCCACGCCCTCGTCGTCTCCGCCTCGCCACACGCTTCCGAGGCTGGCGCTCAACTCATGCGCGCCGGCGGAAACGCCTTCGACGCCGCCGCGTGTACCGGCTTCGTCCTCGCCGTCACCTGGCCCGAAGCCGGAAACCTCGGCGGCGGCGGGCTCATGGTCGCACGCAAGTCCGCCGGCGAAGTCGTCACGCTCGACTTCCGCGAAATCGCCCCCGCAACTTCCTACGCGGATATGTTCCTCGACGCCAAGGGCGAGGTCGTTCTCGATCTCTCCCTGCGATCCGCCTTGGCCTCGGGCGTGCCGGGTTCGGTCGAAGGGCTGCTCCGGCTTTGGGCGGATCACGGCTCCGGAAAAATAAGCCGCCGCAAACTTCTCGCCCCCGCCATCCGCCTCGCACAGGACGGATTCCCGCTCTCCGCGGAGATCGCCGAATCCATCAACAAGCGCCGCGATCGATTTGCCGTCGATCCTGGCGCGTCAAAAATCTTCGTCCGTGCCGACGGCCGCCCGTGGCGCGAAGGCGATCTCCTCGTCCAACCCGACCTCGCGCGCACACTCCGCCGAATCGCCGCCAAAGGCCGCGACGGTTTCTATCGCGGCCCCGTCGCACATGCAATCGCTTCCCAACAATCAAACACCGGCGGCCTCATCACGCTCGACGACCTCGCGACCTACGAATCCAAATACCGGCCCCCGATCCGCGGTGACTTCCGCGGCTACGAAATTATCTCGATGGGCCCACCCAGCTCCGGCGGCATCCTCCTGATCGAAATGCTCAACATGCTCGACACCTTCCCCCTCGAAGGCCTGTGCCCCGGCACGCCCGCCTATATCCATCTGCTCACCGAAATCCAGCGCCGCGCTTACGCCGATCGCGCCGAGCACATGGCCGATTCCGACTTCCACCCCGTGCCCGTCGATACGCTGATCTCAAGAGACTACGCCCGCCGGCGCGCCTCGGACATTCACCTTGATCGCGCCACGCCCAGCGCCAAAATCCGCGCCGGCGAAACGCCGCCCGAGCCCCAGCACACCACGCACTACAGCGTAGTCGATTCCGAAGGCAACGCCGTCGCGCTCACCACCACCCTCAACGCCAGCTTCGGCTCCGGCATCGTCATCGACGGTGCCGGCTTCCTCATGAACAACCAAATGGACGACTTCTCCATCAAGCCCGGCGCCCCCAACCTCTACGGCGTCACCGGAGGAAAGGCAAACGCCATCGAGCCGCGCAAACGAATGCTCAGTTCCATGACCCCCACGCTAGCCGTCCGCGACGGCCGCACCGCACTTCTCCTCGGTTCCCCCGGCGGCTCCACCATCGTCACGACCGTCCTGCAAGTCTTCCTAAACGTCGCGCTGCACGGCATGAACATCCAGGACGCCGTCGCCGCTCCGCGCCACCACTCCCAATGGACCCCCGACGAAATCTTCATCGAACCCGACGCCTTCTCGGAAGAAACCCTCGCCGACCTACGCGGGCTGGGTCACGCCATCAACGACAAACCCTCAAAAATCGGCGCGGCCAATTGCATAGCGATCGAGGCGCAGGGTCTGCACGGCGCCTCCGATCCTCGCCGCCAAAGCAGCGCAAAGGGTTTCTGACTTATACTGTTCAGCAAAACGAAAGGCACCGCATGAGCATCGCCCCAAACCCCGATCCCCTCGCGCTCTTCGAAACCTGGTTTCAAGAAGCCAAGAGCTACGCCACCATCGCCGAGCCCACCGCGATGACCCTCGCCACCGTCGACGACGAAGGCCAACCCTGGCCGCGCGTCGTCCTGCTCAAGGACTACGATCGCGACGGCTTCGTCTTCTACACCAACACCCACAGCCTCAAAGGCTGCCACCTCTCCTCGAACCCCCGCGCCGGCCTCAACTTCCACTGGATGCCCCTCGGCAAACAAGTCCGCATCATCGGACTCGCCCACCCCGTCACGTCCGAAGAGGCTGACGTCTATTTCGCCTCACGCCCCCGCGGGAGTCAGATCGGCTCTTGGGCCTCGATTCAGTCCGCCCCGCTCCCCGACCGCGCGCGTCTCGACGAACGCGTCGCCCAAGTCGAAAAAGAATTCGCCGGCGAAGACGTCCCCCGCCCGCCCCACTGGTCCGGCTACCGCGTCGTCCCCCACACGATCGAGTTCTGGCTACTCGCCGCCAGCCGCCTCCACCACCGCCGCGTCTACTACCGAGCCGCCGGCGGCGCCTGGACGCAGCAGATGTTGTATCCATAGACACAAAATAAAAGCGGCGTCTCGCCGCTTTCAAAGCAGAAACGAGAACCGAAAAATGAAACCTTACACCGCCGTCATTGAGCACTGCGCGGGGACCGGTCTGTACGTGGGGCACATCCCGGGATTTCTAGGCGCGCACAGCCAAGGGGAAACGCTCGACGAACTCCGTCGTAACCTGGAAGAAGTCATCAAGATGTTGCTTGAAGAGGGCGAGCCCCCACACGGGACTCACATACTTCCCATGCTTCCCATAAGTCCCATGCACTTTCTCGTGGGGTAAAACGGAGACAGCGAAACCGGCTCACAAGCCAAGCCGCTTCCCGAAGAACGCCAAAATCTCGTCCCGCGCCGCGATCGTCGGCTGACCCGCCTCGTCGATCAGATTCACCGTCACCACACTGTGCGGAAAGGGCACGTTCTTGGCAAAGAACGGCGGCATGTCCCGGTTCGCCGCGCTGTCGGGCAAGACGCGCGCGACGAAACGATCGCCGAGCGCCTCCGAGTACGCCGCGAAGCGCTGCGCCGTGCAAATCTTGTCCCCATCGAAGCGGTACGCCAGGACCGTCAGGTCCTCCCGCTCCAGACGCTGCCGCACCGCGGCGATCTCGTCCGGCGCAATCTCCAATCCCGCAGGATCGTTGAGCGGCAGCGAGGGCTGACTCAACACCGGCGCCAACATCGCTGGCTCGAGCATCATCGTCAGAGCAAAATTCCCCGTAAAGCACATTCCGATCGCGCCAACCCCGGGACCGCCGCACTCCTGATGCGCCAACCGTGCCAGCGCACGTAGCCACACGGTCACCGGACTCGACCCGCCCGCCGCAAACGCACGAAACTCCCCGCTCACGCAGGCCCGCTGAAAAACCGCCGCGCCCTCCTCCGGGTTCGGCACCGCGCCGTCCCGCCCGAACAGCGAAGGCATATACACGGTAAATCCCGCGTCCCGCACCCACCGCGAAAATCGCGCCACATGCGGACTAATCCCCGGCATCTCCGTCATCACGATCACCGCCGGCCCCGCCCCCGCAACATGCACGACCTTCGTGACGCCGTCGAGCGTAATCTCGCGAGCGGAAAAGTCCTCCAGCGAATCGTCCTCATTCATGCTCCGACGCGGCATCGGCTTGGCTCCTTTTCATTGCAGAAACGGGGGGAATTCAGAAACACTCGGCGATTTACTCTTCAAGCATGACACCTACCTAATCCGCGAAGTCTTGTAGTCCCGCGGATGAATAGCGTGCTTCTCGACGCGCAGCCCCATCACGCGCTCGGTGACGCCCAGCGCGTGCGCGGCTTTGCTCTTGTTGCCACGGCAATTCTTCAAGGCTTCGACGATCATCTCCTTCTCGATACGGTCGAGCGTTTCCTCCAGCGAGCCTTTCATCACGGTATTGCTCGCTTCGGCGGTCTGTAGGGTGGGCGGCAGGTGGTGCCCATGCAACACGTCGTCCTGGCTCAGCACGATCGCGCGCTCGATCACGTTTTCCAACTCACGCACGTTGCCCGGCCAGTGGTAACTCGTCAGCATATCGATCGCCGGCGTCGAGATGCGCTTGATCTTCTTGTTGTTTTGCGTGCTGTATTTCTCGACGAAGTAATTCGCCAGTTCGAGAATGTCCGTCCGCCGCTCGCGCAGCGCCGGGATGTGAATCGGGAACACGTTCAAGCGGTAAAAGAGGTCCTGCCGGAAGTAGCTGTCCTCAATCGCGTCTTCGAGATTGCGGTTCGTCGCGGCGATCACGCGCACATTGATCCGCACCGTCTCCGTGCCGCCCACACGCTCAAATTCGCGTTCCTGCAACACGCGCAACAGCCGGATCTGCGTGTGCGGCGACAGGTCCCCGATCTCGTCCAGGAAAATCGTCCCGCCGTGCGCCAACTCGAAGCGGCCCTTGCGCCGCGCCGTCGCGCCCGTAAAGGCCCCCTTTTCGTGGCCGAAGAGCTCGCTCTCAATCAGGTTTTCCGGCAGCGCGCCGCAATTCACGCGCACGAAAGGCTTCGTCGCGCGCTGGCTGTTGTAATGAATCGCGTGCGCCACGAGCTCCTTGCCCACGCCGCTCTCGCCACGGATCAGCACGCTCGTGTCGCTCGGCGCCACCTGCCCGATCAAATCGAACACGTCCTGCATCGTGCTCGAACGCCCGATGATGTTCGCCGGACGGAAACGATCCCGCAACTCCTCCTGCAAGCGCTGGTTCTCTTCCCTCAGCCGCTGCTGGCCCGCCGCCGCTTCCTGACGCAGCCGCACCGCCTGCGCAATCAGCGACGCGATGATCGTCAGCAAGCGCACGTCCTCGTCCAGCGACACGTTGCTGTCGAAAAGGTGGTCCACACTCAGCGCGCCGATCGTCTCGTTCCCGATTTTGATCGGCACGCAGATGAAGGAAAGTTCGCGCCGATCCAAGTCCTGCCGCGCGCCCGTCCGATTCAAAAACAGCGGCTCCTCCGAAACCTTCGGCACCGCGATCGCCCGCCCCGTCCGCACCACCTGCCCCGTCACACCCTCGCTCATCAGGTAGCGCCCGCGCTTCTGCTCCTCCGCCGTCAGCCCGTGCGCCGCCTCAATCACCAGCTCGCCCGTCCCGCGTTGCACCAGCGTCAGCGCCCCGCGCATCATCCCCGTGCGCTTGCTCACCACCTTCAGCACCTGCGGCACCACATCGCGCAAGTCCATGCTCTGCTCGAGCAACTGGCTCACCTCGAACAGCAGCGTCAACTCGGAAACTTCCGATCGGACTTTGGATGCAGACACCGTCACAGGCTGAAAATCCTCGGGCTCATATTTCTTACGAGAAGGTAATAACGTGAAAAGCAGCTACCATAGTGTAGAAAATCGAAAAAGATGAAGCAAATCGGTAGAAAGACGGCTACACCACCGTCATCGTGCCTTCCGAATCCATCCCCACCGCAGAGCCAAGGCGATTCTCGCCGTCATTGGACATAGGGAAAAATAGGGACAGCCACCTATTTATTGCAAACTCGCTTTGTCTCGTGTAGCCTGATTACATGCCCAGACTCGCCCGTATCGTTATACCCGGATCGCCGCACCATGTCACGCAACGCGGCAACAACCGCCAAGACGTGTTCTTTGTCGACGAAGATCGCGTCACCTATCTAGACGTGTTGCGCGAACAGTGCGACAGGCACCGGGTCAGGATACTGGGCTATTGCCTGATGACCAACCATGTTCATCTGATCGCCGTCCCCAAAAAAGAGGACTCGTTAAACCTCGCCATCGGGCGCACGCATTTCATTTACACGCAACGCATTAACCAGTTGCACGGGCGCAGCGGTCACCTCTGGCAAGGGCGGTTCCATTCGTGTCCTATGGACGACGCGTACACCGCCAACGCGATGCGCTACATTGAACGCAACCCCGTCCGCGCCAGAATAACGCGAACGCCGTGGACCTACAAATGGTCAAGCGCGGCCACCCACACCGGAGCGCCCGACACCGCGCAACTGCTCGATACCAAAGCCTGGAGCGCCATCGCCCCCGACGGCCACTGGAAGGAGATGCTCCTTCACCCCGACGACAAGAGCATTCAGGCGGCTCTGCGCCTCAATACCCAGACCGGACGCCCGCTCGCCACGGATTCCTTCCTCAGCAAAATGGAGCGGGCTCTGGGCCGCCGCCTGCGCCCACTCCCCGTCGGCCGTCCCCAAAAACCGACATAGAGCACCGAAAAACAAACGAATAAATAGGTGGCTGTCCCTATTTTAACCCTATTTTAACCCACCGCGACCATTTCGGTCATATGGTTTTTGATGAAGGTCTTCCACGTCTGGGAAGGCGGCTTGGGGTTGCGGCGAGACAGAAGCCCAGACACGCTACGTTCGGAGATCTCGATACCGAGCTTGAGAAGTTCTCCGTGGATTCTGGGTGCACCCCATGTCGGATTGGCGTCCGCCATCTTGACAATCAGGGCCTTCACCTCGGAATCTAGGGTCGGTCGCCCGCGTTTGCCGCCTCGGCATTTCCAGCGCCAGTAGAGTCGAAATCCCTGCTTATGCCATCGAACCACGGTATCCGGTTTGACGATGAACAGCGCGTCACTCCAACCCGACCAAATCCGAGAGAGACCAACCCAGAAAAGCCGGTCTCGCGTCTTAATCGTCGGTCGTTTCTGATTTCGATTCAATACAACGAGTTGATGGCGAAGGGCGAGATTCTCGGCAGTCAAATTCGCGACTAAATCGACCTTGCGCAACGCCCAGAGCGCGACTTTTCGGATGATTTTTATCATCAGGAAAGCTTAGAGCGCAGACGTTGTAAGTTCAATGGTGCCAGCGAGTACGAATACTTGCGAAGGACATAAGTTCAATGATGCCAATACGCACGAATATTTTCGAAGGACACAAATATTTGCGAGGGACACGAATATTTGCGAAGGACAGCATTTAGTTGTCCCTGGAACGCAGTACCGCTGCGATCTGTTCTCGGGTGTGCGAGTAGTGGCGACCATAGCCGAAATTCACGTCGCGGAGTGCAGGCATATCTAGCAACACCGAGACATCTCCGTCCCGAACAGAAACGCCAAAGTAGAATTTCCGCAGCTTGCCGAGCCGGGCAAACGGCGCCAAGGATTCTATTTCCCCGCATTTATTCAGCACAAGGGATTCCAGACTCGTAAGACGGCTGATATCTTCGGCCATTGATTCAATGTACTTACATCCCCAAATATCCAGTTCTCTCAGTTCGGTGAGCTCCCCCAACTCACGAAGTGACGTGAGCTTTCGTAGATAATACAATCCAAGAACGTGGAGATTTCGCAGACGTTGGATCCCCGCGAGCGAATGCACGGGCCCATTGCCGATTTTGAGCACTTCGAGATTTCCGAGAGCCGCCAACCCTTGAAGGTCATGATGCTTGAATGCTTGGAGGTATAAGTCCTTGAGCGAAGTG
>VFKU01000435.1 GCA_009885415.1 Rhodothermota bacterium | reverse complement strand
GAACATTTGCAGGTGTCATTTGTCGATCCGCAGCAGCACCCGGAGCAGGTGGAGAAGTACGGCGCGCTCGGGGTGCAGAAGTCGCAGGTGGGGTCCGTGGTGATCAAGGCCGGGCCGCGGCAGCGCGAGATCCCGCTCTCGGGCGTGAACGCGCGGCTCGAGGAGCGCGACTTCACGAACGTGATCATCAACGTCGTGCGGGAAAAGGCGCCCAAGCTGTACTTCCTCTCGGGCCACGGCGGCTGGGACCTGGAGAGCGACGCGCCCGACTCGGGCGGGCAGACCTTCGCCTATGTGTTGCGTCACGAGTCGTATGAAATTGCCTCGCTGGCGCTCGGACCCGATATGCCGGCGGTGCCGGCGGACTGCGCGGTGTTGGTGATCAATGGTTACACCAGCGATCTGCGCGAAGACGAGATTGCCGCGCTCGACCAGTATCTGCGCGGCGGCGGCCGCTTGTTTCTTGCGGTGAACCCCTTGGTGATGGCGGATCCCTCGGCGAAGGTGACGGAGCGGCTCCGGCCCTGGGTCGAGAGCGCGCTCGGGCTGAGACTGCCGACGAATGTGCTGGTGTCGCGCGAGACGTCGAGCTACCAGATCATGTTCGTATCGGACTTCGGGATATACGGCGACTTCTTGGATCCGCTGAACGGGATCGCGCGTTTTCGCGGCAGCTACAACGCGGAACATCCGATCACCGCGGGGCTGGACAAGACGCTACCGCTGCGGCTCGTGCGATCGGTGGAGCCGGTGGAGACCGTGCCCGCGGGCGTGACACAGACTTTTTTGCTGCGGTCGACGCCGGACACCTGGGCGGAGACGGGGCTGGACGCGATTATGAACCAGCAGCCGATCAGCCAGGACCCGGGCGAGTCGCGCGGGCCGAACCCGGCGGCCGCGGCGGTGAGCGTGCAGGCGGAAGTGGCGACGGCGGACGAGAGCCGGGCGCGCGAAGGCCGGGCGGTGGTGATCGGGAACGCGTACCTGACGACAAACGAATTCATGGCGCTTGCGGGCGCGCAGGACTTGCTGCTCAACAGCTTCGCGTGGCTGACGGCGAGCGAGGAACTGATCGCAATCCGCGCGGCGACGGACGCGGGCGAACCGATCGTGTTGACGCGGAGCGAACAGCGGACGATCGCGTGGGTGGCGTCGCTGGGGCCGGTGCAGGCGATTGCGCTGGTCGGCGCGCTAGTGTTGTTTTGGCGGAGGCGCTACCGGTGAGGACGCGTACGACGATAGCGCTCGGCGCGATTTTCGCCGCGCTCGTGGCGACGTACATGTTCACGAACGTCCAGAAGTACCGCGCGGCGCGCGAGGCCTATGAAGCGCGGAAACTTTTTCAGTTCGACGCGGCGGACATCACGACGCTGTCGATCCAGCAGCAGGGCGCGGAGGCGGTGGAGGCGACGCGGCGTGAGGGCGGCTGGGGCTTGGCCGGGGCACACAGCGCGATCGAGGCGAACGGCCCGCTCTGGGACCTCTTGGCGCAGGCGGTCGCGGCGGCGACGAACGAGCGGCCGATCGCGCAGACGGGGGATGATCTGTCGATCTTCGAGTTGGCGACACCGCGATTGTCGGTGGAGGTGGGTACGCGCGCGGGCGTCTTGCAGCAGATCAACTTCGGCGGCCTCGACCCGATGCAGCGCCACCGCTACGCGCAACTCGGCGGGGGCGGCGTGTTCCTCGCGCGGGCGGAACTTTTCTCGGCGCTCGACCGGGCGCTGCTGGATTTGCGCGACCGGCGCATTTTTACAAATCTGGGAGAGGGGCTCACGCGGGTGGACTACGAGCGGCTGCCCGTGGAGACGGGCGATGGCGCGACGTTGGACGAGAATGTAAAGCAGGCGGCGACGGCGATCCACGAGACCTACGCGAAGAATGAGGCGGGGGAGTGGCGCATGACCTTGCCGGCCGAGGCGCGGGCGCGCGAAGATTTGTTGAAGAAACTCGAAGCGGCGCTGGTCGAGTTGGCGGGGCGGGAGTACGTGGACGAGCCGGAGAGTTTGGATGATTACGGCCTGGCGACGCCGTTTTCGCGGCTGACCGCCTACGGCAAAGACGGCACGCCGCAGACGCTGCTGCTCGGCTGGCTCAAGAGCGGAGAGGAAAGCGCGGGGCTCTACGTGAAGCGATCGGACCAACGATCCGTCGCGGTCATCGACGGCGAATTCATGACCAAGCTGCCGATCGAGCCCGGTTTTTTTCGCGAGAAGCGATTGTTTACAGGCGAGGCCTTGCATGTGAAGACACTGCGGTACCGCGATTCGCGTGGGGAGTTCGCGCTCGAGAACGACGCGCAGAGCGGCTGGCGGCTGGCCGGGGCCGCGGGCCTCGAGACCGACCAGGCCGCGGCCTCGCTCTATCTTGCGCTGATCAAGCGCGCGGAGGGGGATACTTTTCCGGAGGGCGAGGCGCCGGCGGAGTTGGAGTCGCCGACAGTGACGATTGGCTTCGAGTTTGACGATGGACGTCCGGCGACAAAAATCGAGATCGGCCGGGCGGTGCCGGGGTCCGATCCGATTCGGTTGTATGCGCGGCAGGATTTCGGGGCGGTGACGACGATCTCGTTTGAGGAATTTCAGTCGTTGCAGGCCGAGGCCTTCGATTTTCGTGTCAAGACGCTCTTTGCTTTCGATCGCGGGCTTGCGGAGGAGGTGGCGATCGCCGTTGACGGGCAGCGCTATCGTTTTGCGCAGGCGGGCGGGCGGTGGTCGGTGGCCGAGCCGGCGGGGCTGCGGCTTGAGGCGCAGTCCGACCTCAGCGTGTTTCTCGATACCTTGACGCAGACGGCGGTGCGCGGCGTGGCCGATCCCGCGCCGAGCGTGGAGGTGCAAGGTGTCGAGTCGCCGGTGCTTGAAGTGAGCGCGAAAATCGCCGGACCGAATCCCTCCGCCTTCGGGCCGATTCGGGTGGGAAACCTGAAGGCCTCGGCGTCCCGCGAGCGCTTTGTCATCATTTCCGGCCGCGACGGTGTCTATTATGTGGATCAGTCGCTGGTGGATGCGGCGCGGCGTTGTATATCGGCCTTGCGTCGGGCTTAGCCCAGTATTATCAAATTTCTCATTTTGTAATCTATTCTATACATTTCGTCGAATTCCGTATTTCGTTGCAAATACTTGGCAGAGCTACGTATACTTCATATCGTGCAGAGTCCGCCCTAGCGGTAAACGATTCCGCTTTTGGCGTCGTTATTCTAGGCAGGGCACGGAGTTTTGCGGACGCCGGGCGTAGGGGTTGACCGGGCGTCCGGGCGCATGGGCGGGCCGTCCATGCCACCTAAGAACGTAGCGAGGGAACGGCATGGTCAGAGGGCTTGCGATTCGCCAGGGTCTGCTCGCGCTGAACGCCGGGCTGGGGCTGGGGCTTGCGCTGGTGGTGTTCCTCTTCGCGCGCGGATTTCTTCGGTCTCAGATCACTGCGGGCGCGGTCTCGGAGCCCGATCTTTCGCGCGTCTCGGCGCCACTTTTGGGCGGATCGGCGCACACACGCGCTGAATACGACGAACTGATGGCGCGGGGTCTGTTTGGCGAGGCGGGCAAGTACCAACGAGGCGAGAAGCCCACG
>VFKU01000654.1 GCA_009885415.1 Rhodothermota bacterium | reverse complement strand
GCCGTCCCACAGGATCACGTGGTGGACGGCCTTGGGGGCGCCAGGGAGGATCTCGACGGCCGTGACCCAGGTGTCCTCGTCAAAATTCGTGTTACCGACGAGATTGTGGAATTGGTCGTCGCCTTGTCCCGGCAACTTGATCTCGTTGAAGGTCACGATCGCGTCCGGCTCGCCGAGCTTCCATTCGCTTTTGGAAAATTCGGGAAGCGGGGGCAAGTCGGACTTCTTCCCCTCGGGCGCGCCGCCTTTGGCCCAGCTTACGATGGTGTCGATCTCGGTCTGGTTGAGCGAGCGGTCGTTTTTCCAGGGGCCGTAGCCCTTGTCGGCGTGCCACGGGGGCATGACGCCTTCGGAGACGTTCTTGAGGATCGCCTTGACCCAGGGGCGGACTTCGTCGTAGCTGGTGAGCGACATTGGGGCGATGTCGCCGGCGCGGTGGCAGGTGACGCAGTTTGCATTCAGGATCGGCGCAACATCCTTGCTGTACGTCGGCGTGGCGGCGCTCGCGGTGCCAGCAGCGAGCACCAAGGCACCCGCGGCGGCAATCATTCTCTTCGGATTCATTTCGACTTTCCCTCCCTCGTGTTTCCCATCCGGGAAACGTCCTGTGACTCTAACACCCGCGCGTGCGATTGGTTGCGGCGCGAACCATAACGTTTGGACACGTCTCGCGGAAAATCCGTTTCAGCGGTCTTGCAGAAAGGGCGTACGTGGCTCAAATTTTGCAGGTGCGAAACAAGGGTGACTATTCGCAACTCTAATTGTATCAACTGGTTGCGTGATTTTATGTTCTCGCCTAGCGATGTCGAATCCGCGCCATCATGAGAGGATGCAGGAAGAAGGGCAGGAGCGGCACGACGGAGACGGCGACCCAGAGTGGCCAGTTGATCGGGTGCGGGAAGCGGACGTACCAGTCTTTGACGCCGGGCGGGACTTCCCAGCGGTTGATGAAATGTACGAAGCCCCAGCTGTAAGCGAGCCATAGGGCCGCGCCGAGCAGGGGCACGATCGGATGGAGGTAGCGGCGGCGCTGGGCCATAAACGCGAGCACGAGGAGTCCCGCGACGACCAGCCCGGCGGCGATCCAATTGAGCATTGGGGACCACGCAGCGATTTTGGCGCGGGCGGTTTCGGGCTCGATGATGCCGCCGAGGACGCCGCCCCACACGATCGCGAGCATCGGGAGGAGGAGCAGGGCGAAGCCGCCGAGCGCGAAGACGAAGCTAATCGGCCAAGCGCAGGCCCACATCAAGACAAGCAGGAATCCGAAGTGCATGGCGAGGGCGAGCCAGAGGGGCAGGGCCTCGTAGCCCTGGTGAAGGAAGAAGCCGAGACCGGTGGTCTCGCCGAGAAGGTGGACGACGCCTTCGATGGCGCCGGTGATGGCGAGGAGGACGCCTAGCGCAACGATGGCGCCGGCACCAAGGACGAGCAAGCGGGCGTTTGAAATACGTGAGACGCCGAGGGGGCGCGTAAGGAGGTAGCTCGAGGCGGAGTTCCAGTGGCCGCCGCGCATGAGCATTACTCCGCCGGTCAGGATGCTGCCGATGAACGCCGCCAGGAAAAGGCCCATCCAGGTGTATTGCGCGCTGGTGAGCCAATCGATGTGGAAGAGCGGTTCGGCGGAGGATTCTCCCGTGACGTCGGTCATGCGGAAGACGCCGACGATCAGCGGCATGCCGAGAAAGTATGCGGCGGCGGCACCGGCGACGTAGGCCGGGAGGAGCCAGCCGAATTGCCGCCACTCGAACCAGAATTGTGCGGCCCAGGCGGAGCGGAAAGGACGGCGAGCTTTGGGCAGCGCGGCTTCCAGCCCGCGGCGCGGAAGGCTCGCGGCCCATCCACCGCCGCGTTGCACGCGCGTGACCGCCCAGAGCAGCAAATAGACGGCGGCGAAGTAGAGGAGGAAGAGCGCTGCGCCGCGCAGCCCGCCTTGCTTGACGGCATCGACGAGGAAAGGACGTTGGACGAGCCACGAGAGGCCGCCGAAATAAATGATGAACGATGCGAGCGCTGGGCGGAGTCCGGCGTTGCCCATGGTGTAGGCCCAGAGTTGCGCGAGGGGCATCACCGCGCTGGCCGCGGCGACGGGCATCCACCACACGATCTCGGCCTTCAAGATGAAGCTTGCGGGCAGCGTCGCCGCGAGGGCAAGCAGCGCCGCGACGGAGACGCCGAAGGCGAGGTGGATGAGCGCGAGTTTCCAGGTGCGCAGAGGCATGCGCAGCACTCGCTCGGGCAGCGCGAGCATGAGACGCTCGGTGTCACTGTTTGCTAGCAGCACGCCCGCCGCACCCACTACGCCGGACACGCCGAGAATCAGCAGGAGAATCGTAAAATCTTCGGCGGCGGTTGGATGCTCGGGCCGCAGACCTTGGGCGTTCGCCAGCCAGACGATTCCATAGGCCGCGGCGGTGCCCGCGAGCACGAGCAGGACCACCTGCCGCGCGCGGCGCCACAGGCCCGCGTATACCGTCCACATTGCGCGCGAGGTCATCGGCGTCAGTACCCCACGCGCGCGACGAAGATGTCTTCGAGCGTCGCCTGCGACTCGCTCACGACTTTCGCCCCCGCGCTCGCGGCCTGCGCGCGTACGCGGTCGGCGCCGCCGTCGCACAGCACGCGCCAGGCAGTGCCCGCGCCGTCGCAGTGGAGCGCGCCGTCGAACTTCGGCGCCTGCGCTTGGGGTTTGGCAAACTCGAGGTGAAGCTGGCGGTGCGCGTTCAATATCTTGGGCAAGGCGTCGCAGAGCAACAACTTTCCGCGGTGGATGATTGCGACGTAGTCGGCGACGCGCTCGACTTCGTCGAGCAGGTGGGAGGAGAAGAGAATCGTGCGGCCTTCGGCGGCGACGCTGCGCATGACGGCGCTGAGGATATGTCGGCGGACAACGGGATCGAGGCCGGAGGAGGGCTCGTCGAGAATCAGCAAGTCGGGCCGGTGGGCGAGCGCGCAGATGAGCCCGGCCTTGGCCTTTTGCCCCTTGGAGAGTGTGCCGACCTTTTGCGCGAGATTGAGATCGAAACGCTGGCGGAGGTCCTCGGCGAAGGACGGGGCCCACTTGGGATAGAGCCCGCGGGTGTAGCGCATGAGTTCATCGACGCGCATCCAGCCGGGCAGGTCGCGATCTTCGGAGAGGTAGCCGATATGACCGAGCGCGCCTTCGGGGTCGACGATGGGGTCACGGCCGAGCACGCG
>VFKU01000186.1 GCA_009885415.1 Rhodothermota bacterium | reverse complement strand
CCGCGCGCCTCGGCGTCTTTGAGAAAGGCCTCGAGTTCGTCCGGCGTGCGGTGCGCGGAGAGCACGCGGCACTCATGCGCGATGTCGAACTCGCCGAGCGTATCGGAGGCCGCGCCCATGGTGTCCCAATCGGACTTGCTGCCCATCAACACTGCGACGAGAATTTTCGAGGTCTCAGCCATGCTCTTCACCTTTCCGTGTGGTTCGAGAACGAGCCTCAAACGGTACCAACGGCCACGGGCAGATTCAACACTCTATCCCGCCGAAATGCGCACACCGTGGACGGCGGGTATACTACCGGCCGCGAAAGACCGGCATCCTGGGAGGGAACATCATGCAGCGCATTTGGGCGATTTCGATTTGTCTCGTGCTGGCCGCGGGTCTGGCCGTGGCGGGTTCGCCGTTTGAACAAAAGCAGGACGTGCTCTACGGCGAAATGGACGGCGCGGGCCTGCTGATGGACGTCTTCACGCCGACGGGCGCGAAAAACGGTCTCGGCATTGTCGACATCGCCAGCGGCGCGTGGAGTGCCGACCGCGGCAAAATCCGCGATCACCAGACGGCGCAGTTTTACGACATCTTTTGCGGCAAGGGCTACACCGTCTTTGCGGTGCGGCCCGGCTCGAAGGGACGCTTTACCGCCGAGGACATGGTCAAGAATGTGAAGACGGGCATCCGCTGGGCGAAGGCGCACGCGGCGGACTACGGCATCAACCCGGACAAGCTCGGCCTCACGGGTGCGTCGGCCGGCGGGCATCTCGCGGCGCTCACGCTCGTCACGCGCGAGGACGGCAACCCGAACGCCAAGAATCCGCTCGACAAGTTCAGCACGGATGTCGCCGCGGCGGGCATCTTTTTCCCACCGACGAATTTTCTCCAGTACGGCGACGCGAAACCTGACTTCGCACGCATCGGCGAGATTCTCTTCCTCGGCGGCGTCAAGGGCCACACGCCGGAAGAAATTGAGGCGAAAGCCAAGGCGATCTCGCCCGCGCTACTTGTGAAAGACAAGACACCGCCGGTGTGCATCTGGCACGGCACCGCCGATCCGCTCGTGCCCTTGCAGCAGTCCGAGTTTCTCGTCGAGAAACTCAAAGCCGCCGGCACCGACGTCGAGCTCCACATTAAAGAAGGCGGCGGCCATCCCTGGATGACGATCAACGAAGAGGTCGCCAAAATTGGCGACTGGTTCGACACCAAACTCGCGGGGAAGTGACACCACGTCCGCAATATGGGCTGCTCGCTCATGCGGACGGGACTTTCCTGGCATCCTCCGCGGCTCCGCGTGCGCATTCCTGTGTTATATTGGGCGGTCTGTGGGTGAACCGGCTGCGGACATACCAAACGGGAGGAAGATCGCCATGAGGAAGCTATACCTATTTCTGGGAATGATGGCGGCGTGTCTGCCGCTGTGCGTGGCGGTGGCCGAGGATGCGCCGAAGCCCTACGTGACGGATGAAGAGTATGCGCAGTTGGTCAAGGAGATCGACGAGGCGCAGACGCTGGTGATGGGCCACATCTCGGGGCTGACGGACGAGCAGTGGAATTTCAAGCAGAACCCGGACCGCTGGTCGGTGGGCGAGTGCACGGAGCACATCGCGCGCTCGGAGAAGGCCATTCTGGAAATGGTGAAGCAGGTCATATCGAGCCCGCGCGACCCGGAGTGGTTCACGCGGACGAAGGGCAAGGTGGACATTCTGCGCCAGGTGGTGCCGATGCGCGGGCCTCAGGGCCAGGGCGGCGTGCAGGCGCCGACGGAAATCCGTCCGACGGAGAATTGGGACCGGGCGCGGGCGATTAGGGAATTCTATGTGACGCACGGCGAGTTGCGCGCTTACGTCGAGACGATGGATCGCAACATCAAGGACCACACGATGCAGCACCCCGTACCCGCGTTGAACTGGCTGAACGCTTACGACTGGCTCAACCTCATCCCGCTGCATGTCATCCGGCATAGCAAGCAGATTCTCGAAGTGCAGCAGGACCCCAAGTACCCCAAGAAAGCGGCCGCCGCCGGCGCGGCTGCCGAATAACCTGGCCCCCGTGAGAAGGAACCCGACGTATGATACGGACATCACTCGCAACACTGGCGCTCATATTGGTCTTGACGGCTCCGGGCGTTCGCGCCGTGGCTGAAGACGCGCCGAGCCCCTACTTGACCGAGGCCGAGTTCGCCGATCTCGTCAAGCAGATGGACGACGCCCAGGCGATGCTGCTTGGACTCATCTCCGGCCTCTCGGACGAACAGTGGGCCTTCAAGCAGAACGCCGATCGCTGGTCGGTCGGTGAATGCGCCGAGCACATCGTCCGCTCGGAGCGTGCGCTCTTCGATTTCGCGCAGAACGCAATGAAGGCCGCGCCGGACGCGGAGTGGTATTCGCGGACGAAGGACAAGGCGGACTTCCTGCGCAAGGTCATGCCGAACCGTAACCCCGGGGGCGTGGGCGGGGCGTCGGCGCCGATGGAAATCCGGCCGACGGAGCATTGGGACCGGGCAAAGACCATCCAGGAGTTTTACAAGATCCACGGTGAGGTCCGCGCGTACATCGAGACGATGCCTCGCGATCTCAAGAATCACACCTTTGAGCATCCGTTCCCGGTCTTCAACTGGCTCAATGCTTACGACTGGCTGCTATACGTGCCGCTTCACACGGTGCGGCACAGCAAGCAGATCATCGAGGTGCAGACCGACCCGAAGTATCCGAAGAAGGCGGCGCAGTAAAGACAGAGCAGCCACGGATTTGACGGATTAAACGGATCGACGGACTCGAAACACCGGCGCTCCGCGCGAGCGCAAGTCTCAGGGCCAATCAAGACCACTCTATTCGGGTGCCACCCCTAAGCGTGAGCTTAGGGGTGTTTTTTATGTGCGATGGCCGCGTGAATCTCATTCGCTCGATGTTTGGCGGAAGCTGTACGCATACTTGATTGTCCCATGAAGACAATTGACAATGGCCGCGCGTCGGATTGGACGACGGGGCCTCCGGAGAAACTAGGGCATGAGAATCTGCATGGCTGGCGCGCTTGGACGCATGGGCCGGCGTATTTTGGAATTGTCCGCGGCGACCCCCGACCTTGCAGTGGGCGCCGCCTTCGATTTGCCGCAGCATGAAGGCACGGAGATTCAGGTGGGCGCGGAGTCGGGCAAGGCGCAGACCGTAAAATTGGCGAAGGACGCCGCCGCCGCGCTGGCGAACGCGGATGTGCTCATTGATTTCACGTCGCCCGAGGCCGCGTTGACTAACGTCGCGGCCTGCGCGCAAGCGGGTAAACCGGTGTTGGTCGGGACGACGGGGTTGAATGACGAACAGAAAGCGCGCCTTGCTGAATTCGCCCGGCGTATTCCGATTGTCTTCGCGCCCAATACCAGCGTTGGCGTGAATCTGCTGTTCAAACTCACGCAGCAGGTCGCCAAAACGCTTGGGCTCGATTTCAACGTCGAGATCACCGAGACGCACCACAATCAAAAGGTCGACGCGCCAAGCGGCACAGCGATACGCTTGGCGGAGTGCGCTGCGGAGGGCCTCGGCCTGAAATACCCCGATGATGCTGTCTTCGGCCGCGAAGGCCTGACCGGCAAGCGTCCCGCGCGGCAAATCGGCGTGCACGCGATCCGCGGCGGCGACGTCGTCGGCGATCACACGGTGGCCTTCATCGGCCAGGGCGAACGCCTCGAGCTCACCCACAAGGCCCACAGCCGCGACACCTTCGCGCGCGGCGCCCTCGTCGCCGCACGCTTCGCCGCCAAGGCCAAACCGGGTTTGTATGACATGCAGGACGTGCTCGGGCTGAAATAGAAACGGCGGCCGCACATCGGCGGCCGCCGCTCGAATCCGGCGCAAGAATTATTTCTTCCCGACGCGGACTCCGCCGCTGAAGGCCTCGACGTCGATGCGGGCGTCACCCGTACCGGTCTTAAAGGTCAACTTCCTCTTGCCGGTCTTCGGCGCGCCGGGCAGGTCGACCTCGATGCCGCCGGAGAAGCTGTGCAGGTCGAACTCGGCGGACACGTCCTCGGTGAACAGGAGACGGACGCCGCCGCTGAGCGTGTTTAATTTCACGCGGGCGCCGGGCGCGAGTGCGCCTTCGTATCCGATGCCGCCGGAGACGCTCTCGGCGGTGAAGCGCGAGAGCTTGCCGGCGATCACGTCCACGCGGCCGCTGACCGAGTTTGCGCGGACCTCTTGCTGCACGCCTTCGATGGTGACGCCGCCGCTGACGGATTGCGCCGCGACGGTCGTCGGCGTGCCGCGCACGGTGATGCCGCCGCTGACGCACTCGGCGTCCACGGATTTTTGCGCATCGGCGATCTCGATGCCGCCGCTGACGGTGTTCGCTTCGATGTCGCCGGTGCACGCCTTTACGCGGATGCCGCCGCTGACGGCCTTGAGCTCGATGAGCGACCCTTGTACGTCGCGCGCCTCAATGCCGCCCGAGACCGTCTTCGCCTCGACCCGGAGCCGCTTGGGCAGGTGAATCGTCAAGTCAGACCGTATCTTCCGGTTTCGGAGCCCTTCGGGAACCTTCACCCGGATCTCGGCCAAGGTGCCCTCCACCGTAAAGATCAACTCTTCGACGTCTTCGCCGAGCGTTCCTTCCACGTGGATTTCGTCCGCATCCGAACCGACGATGACGATCTGACCGGCGATGTTGTGAATCCCGATCTCGTCGACCCCTGCGGCGCTCTTTTTCTCATCCACCGGGCGCGATTTGCCCGCACCCGAATCGCCGAGTGCGAACTGCGGGCCCAGCGCGTGCGGCGCGATCATCGGCAAGGCCTGCGCGAAGAGTTCGTGCATGGCCTCGCCCGCTTCGCGGATAGCGTCCCCGGATCCGCGAAACACTTCGCGCAAAGTCTCGCGAATCTCGTCCCGATCCTCGGTGGTCAACCCGCTGAACTCGTCTGTTTGGCCGCGCTCCGCTTCCTGCCGGACTTCTCGCGCCACTTCACGCGCCCCGCGGGCGGCCTCGCGCACGACGTCGCGGATCTCGCGCGCTGCCTCGCGCGCATCCTCCGGCGCCACTGTTTCATCTTTCTGGACGATGACGACGGTCTTCTTGTCGGTGTCGTCGTCCGCCCAAACCGCGCCGCACAGCAGCGCCGCCAGTATCCATGCCCACGCCCTAAGCTGTTTCATTGGAGTCTCCTTTTTGCCCGTCTGCTTCATTAGACGCCGCAGACCCGTCCGCGAGTTGGATCGCTTGTTGGAGCAAGTCCACCTCGCTTCGGTACACGGCATACAGCATCCGCTCGAGCTCTCGGCTCTGCGGTTCTTTGGCCAGCGCCATTTCTATCTCGGACACGGCCGAGGCAATCACGGAAAGGTTTTCTTCGACCACGGCGAGGGTCTCGGGCGCGATGTCGTTCCGGCGCTGCGCGAGCAGGGTTGCGAGCTGGTTTCGCGCCTCGATATATTGCGCGGCGACGCGCTTAAACTCAGCGTCGTCCGGCAACCCGGGCGCGTCGGCCAACGGATCCGCCGGCACCGCCTCGGGTGCATGGCTTCGATCCAGCATCACCGGCGCGCCCAGCATGAAGAGCAGAATCGCGGCGGCGGCGATGAGATAACTCCAGGTGGACGAGCGCCGAATCGCCCGGCCCGGCCTGCGGAATGTGACGACCGTACCCGTGGCGTCTTCGCGCGACCCGGCCAGGCGCGCCGCGATTTCGGGCCACAGATCGCGCTCGGGCGCGATTTCGCGCGGGAGCGCCGCGGTCTCGTCGCGCAGTGTACGCAGGGCGGCGAGTTCCGCGCGCAACTCGTCGCTCGCGGCGAGCGCGGCCTCGAGCGTCCGCCGCTCGTCCTCGGGCAGCAGGCCGTCGAGGTAGTCGTCCAGCTTTTCGTAGGTGTCGTCGTTCATCATCATGAGAGTGCCTCGCGCAATAATCTCCGCGCCCGGTGCAATTGTGCTTTCGTCGTGCCCGAGGCGATGCCCATCATCGCGGCGATCTCCTCGTGCCGGTAGCCTTCAATTTCATACAATACAAATACGTGCCGCGCGCCCTCGGGCAGCGCCGCAATGGCGCGCTCCAAGTCCATCCGCTCGCGCGGCGCCTGCGAAGGCGCCGGTGCCTCCGCGAGAATCGCGTCGTCCGCCAGTGTCACGCGATCGTTTCGCCGCGCGCGTGTCCGGCAATCCGTGAGCACGATATTCACGGTGAGGCGATGCAGCCAGGTGGAGAAAGCCGAATCGCCCCGGAAGGAATTCAATTTTTCCCACGCGCGCACAAAGGCCTCTTGCGTGAGTTCCTCGGCGCGCGAGGGGTCGCGCGTCATGCGCAGGCACAGCGCATAAACGCGACCGAGATTTTCCTTATACAACTGTTCGAAGGCCCGCGCATCCCCCTCGCTCGCGCGGCGCACCAGCTCCCCCGGCTCGCGCGCGGGGGCGTTGGGCTCCGCCTTGGGCACTGGCGGCGCGCTGCGTATGGGTAAGCGCTCGGCCATCAACATCTGCTGTCCTTATGACGCCCACGGCCCAAGAAAGGTTTGATCAGTGATGCGGTATGAATCTGTCTATAACCTCTTACAAAGCAAGGATTTGCATCAATTCTGCGTAGGCCGGATCGAAGCGCGAGGGATGCTCCCAGGCGTCGGACAAGGGCCGAAGCACCACCTCGGGTCCGCGCACTCCGGCCATTAGACCGCTCTGACCCTCGGCCAGTGCCTGGACCGCGCGCACCCCGAGGCGGCTCGCCAAAATGCGATCGTAGGCGGTCGGCGATCCGCCGCGTTGAAGATGCCCTATCACCGTCACCCGCGAATCCTTGAAGTCCGAGCGTTCGGCGACTTTCTTGGCGACGGTTGCGGCGTCGCCGGCGGCGCCGCCTTCGGCGACGACGACGATGCTGGATCGCTTGCCGCGTTCCTTGGCGCGTGTGAGGTTGCGGACAAGCTCGTCGATGTCGGCCGGGTTCTCCGGCACGAGGACGTGCTCCGCGCCGCCGGCGATCGCGCTGAACATCCCGATGAATCCGTTGCGCCGCCCCATGACCTCGACGAAGAACAGGCGGTCGTGCGACTCGGCCGTGTCGCGCAGGCGGTCGATGGCGTCGAGCGCGGTGTTGAGCGCGGTGTCGAATCCGATGGTGAAGTCCGTGCCGCCGATGTCGTTGTCGATGGTGCCGGGCATGCCGATGCACTTGATGCCGTGTTCCTTTTCGAGCGCGAGCGCGCCGCGATAGGATCCGTCGCCGCCGATCACTACGAGACCCTCGATGCCGCGCTCGGCGAGTTGCTCCGCAGCGCGACGGCGGCCTTCGGGTTCGTAAAAGGCCTTGCAGCGCGCGGTGCGCAGGATCGTGCCGCCGCGATTGATGATGCTGCCCACGTCGCGCGGACCGAGCGGGACGAGGTCGCCGTCGATCAGTCCCTGGTAGCCGTGGCGGATGCCATGCACGACCATGCCGTAGTGGCAGGCCGCGCGCACCACAGCGCGGATACCCGCGTTCATGCCGGGCGAATCGCCCCCACTCGTCAGCACTCCGATTCGATTCACAGTTTCTCCTCCGATTTCGGGCCTGGCTGCTGGTCTGGCGTGCCGTCCACGACGGCCTCTTCTGCAATGGACACTTCATCTCCCAAAGACTCCGGCGCCTCGATGGGCCAGGCGACTGTCGCTGCAGCTTCGAGACTTCGCGCCCGCCACTCCGCAATCGCGGCCACCGCCTTCGCCTCCGTCGCGCGGCCCGCTGAGTCCCACGCGCGCGCTGCCGCGGTCAGCCGCGCGACTTCGCTGCGCAAGAATTCCAGCCGGCGCGCGCTCTGCGGATCCATCCCCGCCGTCGCCGGATAACGCGCCAGCCATTCCGTACAGGTGTCGAGCGTCTTGTCCAGCGGCTCCAGCAGCGGCTCGTCGAGTTCTTGCTCGAGCACGGCAAGAACTTCGGCGATTGCAGCAAAGTCGCGCACCATGGGAATCGCCACGCGCGTTTCGATCAGGCCGCGGCGCCAGCCTTCTTCCAGCGCGGGCAACGCGCGCAGCAAGGCGAAGAAATGCAGCCGGGCCGGCGCGGGCAATGTGTATTCCGTGAGCGCTTCGATGGAGCCCACCGTCTCGGGCGCGACGGCCGCAAGTTCGCCTGCATTCGCCGCGCCGGAAACGGCGAGCGCGCGAACCCGCTCCGCCAGCGCCTCGCGCAGCAGCGTCCCGCCGTGGCCGCGCACATACCAGGCGCCGTTCCCGGCGGGCAGCGCAATCGTACCGCCGGAGCGACCCGTGTCGTCCAACACATTGCCATAGGCATCGAGCACTTCCCATGTAGCACCGTCGCCGGGGGCGATCGCGGGCAAGGGATCCGCCGCATCGCGGACGATGTAGACGATCGACCATGTCTCTGGGCTGGCGCCCGGACCGAGGTGGAACACCCACGATTCATTGCCGCCCGCGCTCGTCGATCGCCCGAGACTCTGCGCGCCGGCGAGTTGAGACCGCAGCGCCGAGAGTATAGCGAGGGCCCCGGTGAAGCCTTCGGGTGTTTCGATCAGATGCTGGGGAATCAAGGCGGTCCGCGCCGGAGCAAGGGTCGTCGACAGTAACAGACTCAAGAAGCCCTCGGGCGACGACGCGGCCGCGTCGCCGTTGAAGTCGATCAGTAACGGTGTCCGCTCGATACCTATTCGCGCGGCGACCTCCGCATGTGACTCGGCCTCGGCCGGCGCACAGATCAACGCGCGCGGAAGATGCGCCGATGTGAGCGCGAGTACGACCGCGCTCTCGCGCGCGTCCTCGAGCCGCACGGCCCAGTTCGCGCCGGGACTGCCTTCGCTCACCGCCCGCGCCTCGCGCAAGACTTCGCGCGTGGAGCGGGTGCCGTTCACCGTCCAGAGATCGACGCGCCGTCCGAGCGCCGCGGCCGCGGACTCTATCGTCCGCGGATGACGCCCGCCCGAGGCGGTGATGCGCACGTAAACCGGGCCGCGCCCTGGCAGGTTGAAAGCCGCGATTTCCGCGTCCAGCGTGGGCATTTCCAAGGGAAATTGCAGGCCCGCGCCGACGCACTGCGCCGCATAGCGCAGCGCGGGCGAGGCGGAGGAAAGCGCGAACACGGCCGTGTGCGTGCCGCCAGGCGTGGGACGATCGATGCGGACGAGAGAGCGCTCCGAGGGCCCGGACTCCGCTGTGACGCGGACGCGGAAAAGGTGTGGCCCGCGCAACACCGGCAGGCCTTCCATCGTGAGCCAGCGCGCGCTCCCCGGCGCGAGGGCGAGCGTGCCGGGCGCCCACAAGACGCGCCGGCCGTCTGGAAGTTCCGCTTCGATCTCCGGCGCGGCGCTCGTCTTCATGTCGGCGCGCACCTGGATCACGAGGGGTTCGTCGGTGAAAAAAAGCGGCGCGGGCTGGTCGGGCGCGATGCGCACCTCGACCGTCTGCGCGGCGGCCATCGCGAAGGTGTAAACGACGAGCGCGATCATCGCCCGATCACTGCGTCGAGAGGATGAAAGGATTGCTGCTGCGTTCGGCGCCAATCGTCGTCGCGGGACCATGGCCGCTGAGCACGACGGTGTCGTCGGGCAGCGTGAGCAGCCGCGTGCGGATGGAGTCCATAAGCTGGTCGAAATCGCCGCCGGGAATGTCCGTGCGGCCGATCGACCCGGCAAAGAGCACGTCGCCGCTGATCACGAAACCTTCGCCGACGAGCGCGATGTGCCCCGGGGCGTGACCCGGCACGTCGACGATGCGTAGCTCGACCTCGCCGACTTTCAGGGTGTCCCCTTCGGCGATCAGTCGATCCGGGGCGGGCGAAGGCGTGACCGAGACCCCAAACATGCGGCCCTGCGCGGGCACGGAGGGCAGCATCTGCGCGGCGTCGGCGTGGCAGACGAACTCGGCGCCGGTGCGCTTTTTGATTTCGGCGTTTCCGCCGACATGGTCGATGTGTGCATGCGTGTTGACCAGCATCGTGACCCGGTGGCCTTCCAGCGCCTTGAAAAGCTCTGGGTCCGGCTCGCCGGGATCGATGACCATCGCCTCGCCGCCGTCCAAAATGACGTAGCAATTCTCCGAGAACGGCGTCATGACAAAGGACAGGATTTCCACGCGATGGTCTCCCCGAAAACGCTGGGGCGATGATAACACAGGGGCGGTCGAGGCCGGTGGATTAGCGCGTCCGGACTCGGCGGCGAGGAGCGCGGGTTGAAGCGCCCTTGAGCGACTTCATCACGGTCTCCTCGATGAAAGTATTGATGCTTTTTCCTTGACTCGTGGCGGCGATATCGATGTCGCGGTGCAATTCGGGCGAGAGCCGCAGACTGACGTTGCCCTGATAGGGCTTGTCGGGCTCAACGCCGTCCGCCTTACACCAGTCCAAGTATGTATCGACCACTTTGTGGAAGGATCGTGTCAATTCCTTCACGGTCAATCCGCTGAAGGACAATACGTCTCTCATGTTCACCGTGGAGCCGACGAATTCGTTGACCGAATCGTCGAACTCGATCTGCGCCACGTATCCTTTATATTTCATCGTTGACATCGTTTACTCCTCGACCTCCGGGGTGATTCCGGCGTTCTTAAGCAGGCTGCGCATGTCACGAGTGCGCCGATACCCAAGCTCGTTCTGGGGATGTGGGCGGTGAAACACTGCTCGGCACCCCTGTAGCTTGATCACGGTCATGGACCCGCCCGCGTTCGTAATTTCGGCACCCACGCTCAGAAGCAGCGAGATCGCGGCGTCCCAGCGCACGTTGGGCGGCGTCGGCTCGTGGAAGATGGCTTCGAGCGTTTTTCGCTGTCGGCTGTTCAGGGTTTAATGATATCACATAATGCTAGCAACTACCCAGCCAAAAAAACGCGGCGGGACCGGAGTCCCGCCGCGGCGGTATCACTGTTATTCGGAGCTTCAGGCTACGGGCTTGATCTCGACCGTCGCGCCGGAGGCTTCGACTTTCTTCTTGATTTCTTCGGCTTCCGCCTTGGACACGCCGGTCTTGATCGGCTTGGGCGCACCGTCGACGAGGTCCTTGGCTTCCTTGAGGCCCAGGCCCGTCACCGCGCGCACTTCCTTGATCGCCGCAATCTTCTGCGCGCCGGCTTCCTTGAGGATCACGTCGAACTCGGTCGGCTCGGCCGCCGCTTCCGCCGCGCCGCCGCCGGAGGGCATCGCGCCCATCATCATCGGGGCCGCCGCCTTCACGCCGAACTTCTCTTCCGCCGCCTTGATGAACTCGCTCAACTCGAGCACGGTCCAGCCGGCGATTTCGTCCAAGGTCGCTTGAATATTCGCTGCCATTGCCTGTCTCCTGTGGCCGCTGTGCGGCCGAATTGTCTTTTGTTATGTATGTGAAACGCGCGGAACTCAGGCCGCGGCGCCTTCTTCCTTTTTCGCTTTGACCGCCTCGAGCACTCCAAGGAGGTTCCTCGGCACCGCCGACATGACGCCCACGAAATTCTGCAAGGGCGCCGCCAACACGCCGACCAACTGTCCGAGCAACACGTGACGCGAAGGCAAATCGGCCAAGGCTTCGAGCATCTTGGCGTCAACGGATTTGCCATCGAGAATGCCGCCTTGCATCTTCACCTTGTCGACCGCCTTGCCGAACTCTTTCAAAATCCGCGCCGGGGCCGCTGCGTCCTTGCTGAAGGCCCAGATCGTCGGGCCGTCCATGAATTGGGTGGCCGCTTCGAGGTTGAGTTCCTTGAGCGCGCGGGTGGCGAGCGTGTTCTTGTACACCTTGAACTTCACGCCCTCGGCGCGCATCTTCGAGCGAAGCTGCGTCACTTCTTCCACCGTGATGCCTTGATATTGGCTGGCAATCGCGATCGAGCATTCCTGGAGCCGCTGCTTCATTTCTTCCACGGCCGCTTCTTTTTCTGGTCGTGCCATCTGTACACCTCCTCTCGAATGGGATCGATAATCTCGCGCGCCAAAAACAAAAATGCCGCGCCGAAGCAGAGCCGGCGCGGGCAGAAGATTCACCCTCATCGGGCGCACAAGGCACCCTATGGCCGCTGTCTCTGCAGGCGATGTTTAAGGCCCCCCGAAGGGAGCCGCCGGCGGTCTTCGACGCGCGGGTCGTTTAACGCATAACTCGCAAAGCATACCAAACGGCGGAAGCGCGGGTCAATCATAGGGGGAGGGTCGAGCTCCCGCTCGACCGCGCGCGCGCAGATAACCCAAGCCCAACAAGGGTGCCACCCCTAAGCTCTGCTTAGGGGTGTGGGGGCGCAGATGACCCCCCGGTCGCGCGGGAGCGCGACCCTCCCTATAATGCTTCAGAATTACCAAGGGGATTGCCGTGATCAATCGAAAGCTTTCCAAATTCATCGTAGGCGTCGCTACGTGTGCGATCGTCCTGTCCGGCTGCGGAGGCAAGCGCGCGGGAGGCGGCGCGGCCCCCGATCGCGGCGGGCCGAACGGCGACATCCTGCGCGTGGGCAACGGCGCGGAACCCGAAGGTCTCGATCCGCATGTGGTCACCGGCGTGCCGGAACATCACGTTCTGCTGACTCTCTTCGAAGGTCTCGTGCGGATGGACCCGACGACGCTCGAGCCAACGCCCGGCGTTGCGGAAACCTGGGAGGTCTCGCCGGACGGCCTGGTCTACACCTTCCACCTGCGCAAGGGCGCGAAGTGGAGCAACGGCGATCCGCTGACCTCCAAGGACTTCGCCTACGCGTGGCGCCGCTGCCTCACGCCCTCGCTCGCGAGCGAATACGCCTACATGCTCTTCCCGATGAAAAACGCGAAGGGGTACAACGACGGGACGATCACCGACTTTGCGCAGGTCGGCTGCGAATTCCCTGACGACCACACGATCAAAGTGACGCTGGAAAATCCCACGCCGTTTTTCTTCTCGCTCCAGTGCCATTACACCTGGTTCCCCGTGCACCAGAAATCGATCGAGGCTGCGGGCGCCTTCGACGATCGCGGCTCAAAGTGGACGCGGCCGGGCAGCCTCGTCGGCAATGGGCCCTATGTGCTCACGCGCTGGGTGCCGAACTCGGTCATCGAGGTGCGGCCAAACGCGAACTACTGGGACGCGGCCGGTGTGAAAAACGGCGGCGTGGACTTCCATCCGGTCAATGAAGAGCAGGCCGAAGAGCGCATGTTTCGCGCGGGCCAGCTTGACGTGACCGAGAACGTGCCTCCAGCGAAGGTGCTGCATTATCGCAAAAACCAGCCTGAGCTATTGCGCACCGACGACTGGATTGGCGCGTACTTCTATCGCGTGAACACGAAGCGCAAGCCGCTCGACGACAAGCGGGTGCGGCAGGCGCTGGCGATGGCGATCGACCGCGAGGCCATCTGCTCGAAGATCATGACCGCCGGCGAGAAACCGGCCTACTTCCTCACGCCGCCGGGCACCGCGGGCTACACCTCGACCGCGAAGCTGCCCTTCGACCCTCCGCGCGCGCGGCAACTCCTCGCCGAGGCGGGCTATCCCGACGGCAAGGGTTTCCCGAAGATCGACATCCTCTACAACACGCTCGAACGCCATCAGACGATCGCCGAGGCCGTGCAACAGATGTGGAAGACGAACCTCGGCATCGACATCGCCCTGCACAATGAGGAGTGGAAGGTCTATCTCAACTCGACCTCGAACGAGCAGATGGACTTCGACCTTGCGCGCGCCGGGTGGATCGGCGACGTGGTCGACCCGATCAACTTCCTCGAATGCTTCCTCACGGGAAACGGCAACAATCGCACCGGCTGGGGCAACGCCGAATACGACCGGCTCCTCGCCGCCGCGATCAAGGAAAACGACATCACCAAGCGCCACGCGCTCTACGATCAGGCCGAGCACATCCTCATCGAAGAAGTGCCCATCCTCCCCGTCTACCACTACGTCAAGCCCTTCCTCATCCAGCCCGACGTGCGCGGCTACGATCCCAACATTCTGGCGTATTACGCGTATCACAAGGTGTGGTTCGACAAAGCGACGAAATAATTTACGATAAGGCTTTCCAAAACGGGTGCGAGAATCTCTACGTGTCCCCAAGGAGCGATCGTTTGAATGCTTCTGAAGCTACTGTCCCGCCGCTATCGGCTCAACGTCGGACTTCTATAGAAACGGGCGCACGATGGCTGATGTACTTCTATTTCGCGCTTGTCCTCCCACTCGCTCTTGTCGATTTTGCTGCGCAGTATCGAGTGATCTTGATCGAATCGCGCGTGCACCGACTGATGACCTCGACACCTGCGCCAACCTTCGAACAAGTACGGAATGCCTTGGCAGACATCACAAGAGATGAGTACAGGGATTCTCAGGTGGAGTGCTTCCTCCAACTTGGGGACGCTGGCGGGCTATATATTCAATTTGATCCAGAATCACACATTGTAACGGCATGGGGCATGAAAGCGGGCTGGGACTCTGTCGATACCTCGTCGGCAGCAGATGGACGAGCCATAAAAATACTGTTCCTAAGTTTCGGTGCGTTAACCGTGATCTTGCTCTCGCCCATACCCTTCTGGTGGCTCTATCTTCGAGCATCAAAACACACGACTAAGATCGCGTTGCAGTTTGCATGTGTAGTTTTTGGTTTTCTTTCTCTTTGTGTGGGTCTGCTGGGAGCATTCGACCTGCTGAGTATGTTTTAATCTCATCTCTGGTTATTCCGCTCACTCCAGCCCCTGTTAAGGAGAGTCTCTCCAATGTCCTCGATCCAATGGGCCAATTGCAGCCAGAAGTACAAGGAAATCCGCTATCACAAGGCGGAGGGCATCGCGAAGATCACGATTAACCGGCCGCACCGGCGCAACGCTTTCACGCCGCTGACCGTGGACGAGATGCGCGACGCGCTCGACGAGGCGCGGATGGACACGGCGATCGGCGTGGTGATTCTTTGCGGCGAAGGGCCGGACGCCTTCTGCTCGGGCGGCGACCAGGGCATCCGCGGCGACGCGGGCTACCTG
>VFKU01000190.1 GCA_009885415.1 Rhodothermota bacterium | reverse complement strand
TCGTCTTGCCGCTGCCCGTCATGCCGGCAATGAGCACCAGCCCGTTGTGCGTCTTGGCCAGCTTTTCCATAATCTCGGCCGGCATGTGCAGGTCGTCGAAGGACGGCACCTTTTCCGGCAGATAACGAAACGTGAGGTGCGGCGCGCCGCGCTTGATGAAGGCCGACGCGCGCGCGTAGCCGAGGCCGGTCTGGTGATAGCTGAAACTCGTCTGGTTGTGCTGCTGGAATTTCTCGTAGTACTTCGCCGGTGCGATTTTCTTGATCAGGTCGTGAATCTGCGCCGAGGACAACACGCCCATCAACTCGGACACCGCGATCTTGTTGTCCACGCGAAAAATCGGCTTCTGGCCGGGAGTGAGGTGGATGTCGCTCGCCTTGTATTGCAGCAGGCCCTTGAACAACATCTCGACGTCGACCGGATCCGCGCGATACATCGAGCCGTCGAAGCGCCACACGTCGGGCAGCGTGAGGTGCAGCGAGATCGCCTCGACCGCGTCCCGCGCCGCCTGGGCGTTTCCGGCGCCGGCCGCTGGAAACACGAAGGTAAGCGTGCCGTTCTCCGCGTGGTGTTCGCAGGCATCGCCAAGATCGCGGGCGGCTTCGGCGAGGCCCGCCGCGTCCGCGCCGGCCGCCGCGAGCCGGAGGGTAAATCGCTCAAAATCCTTTTCGTAGTCCGGGCGCTCGGCTTCGAATTCGAGGCCGTCGGCGGTGACGCGAAGATGACGCGGAACGCCGCGGAGTTTTCGCAACTCCTTATCGGTCATCGCGGCGACCTTGAGCAGGCTCTTCTGACGACCGAAACCGGCAACCAACTCGGCCATGCGGCGATCTCCCTCGGCAGGGCCTCAAACCAGAGGAAAGGGCCACGGTCCGAAATGATATTTCGCGGAAGTCCATCTTATCTTATTTTTCGCAGACAAGGAAGCGGTTTACCGAGCGATTTTTTGCATACATCCGTTGCCGATCGCTTCTCGCCTCGTTATACTACCGCCCTCTTTGGGATTTGCGATTCTCTCGCTCCCGCATCGTGGCGCTGCATGAAGGAGTTTCCATGCCTGAAAAGGTCATGGGGCTGGGTCAACTCAAAAGCCTCAAAAAAGTGCTGGAAAACGCCGAGGGCGAGTTCCTCAAGTATGAAGGCTCACCGCGGATTATCAGCGGCCGCAGCGGGCGTATCGCTGTTTTGGCCGAGCGCGACGGTTATGAAGGCGAGTTCGAGCGCTTCGAAGTCCGGATTCAACCGGACAAGAGAATGCTCGAAAAGTTCAATGCCGGACTCGCCTCGCTCAATGGGCACATCGAGCGTTCGGAGGAGGACGGCTGGCAGATCGTTCGCACGCCGCCCAAGGGCTCGACGGACTACACGGCCTCGCGCGAGACCGTCGAGGCCGTCATGCAGATCATCGGCATCCCCGAAGTGTGGCGCTTCGAGCCGGACGGTTTCGCGGACGAACTGGTCAGCGTCGAGTTGTTGTTCCGCGCGTTGATTCAGTACAAAGCCAGCGACATCCATCTCTCCCCCGGCCAAAAACCGATCTTCCGGATTGACAACAAGGCGCGTATCTCCGATGTGTTGGGGTCCCTTTCGTCGCCGCAAATCTACAATCTGATTCGGGACTTGTCCCCCAAGCGCGACTGGGAGGAGTTCCTCGAAAAGCAGCAGAACAGCTTCAGTTTCCATCAAAAGGGGATCGGCTTCGCACGCGCGTCGGGGTTCATGCGCATGGGCGCGCCGCATCTGACCTTCCGGTATCACTCCGAGCACATCCCGACTTTTGAAGACATCAACATGCCGCCGGAACTGATGACCAAGCTCGCGCAATTGAGCAACGGGCTGATCCTCATCACCGGGATGACGGGCAGCGGCAAGACCACCACTTGCGCCTCGCTCTTGGACTGGATCAACCGAAACACCTACAAACACATCCTCACGCTCGAAGACCCGGTCGAGTACCACCACAAGAACAAGAAGAGCTTCGTCAACCAGCGAAATCTCGGGACCGACTTTCGTAACTTCGCCGAGGGCATGGAAGGCGCGCTCCGCCATGACCCCGACGTGATTCTGATCGGCGAGTTGCGCGACCCGGACACGATTCGCACGGCGATCAGCGCCGCCTCGACCGGCCATCTCGTGCTGAGTTCGCTGCACGCGAACGATGCCTCGGGCGTGACGAACCGCATCGTCAGTTTCTTCGATCCGGTCGAGCGCGATCTGGTCAGGCAACAGCTTACGGATTGTATCCGCTGCGTCATCTGCCAAAAGCTCGTCGTCCGAAAAGGCGGCGGCCGCGTGCCTGCGCTCGAATTGCTCTTCAACGACGTGAAACCCATCGCGAAAGCGATCGCGTCCGGCGATACGGCCGGTATCCGCACGGCGATGCAACAAACCCTGTCCGCTTCGATGCTCTTCGAACTCTATCTCTACAAAATGTTCAAGGACGGCATCATCGAACTCGAGACCGCCCGCGAAGGCTCCCAAGATCAGAGCCTCTTCGACCAGGTTCACATGGGCACCTACAGCGTGCCGCGCATGAAGGCGGACTGAGCGAATCCCCAAGTACGATTTCGGACACGAATACGGCTACGATGGCGTCCGGAGGCACGGCGAATTGCGAATCATCGCGGGGACGGCCCGGAGCATTCGGCTTGCGCAGCCTAAAGACCGCGAGATCCGCCCGACCCTCGACCGCGTGCGTGAAGCGCTCTTCAGCATCCTCGGCCCGGCCATCGAAGGTTGCCGCTTTCTCGATCTCTATTCAGGTACAGGGGCCAACGGCCTCGAAGCGCTCAGCCGCGGCGCGGCGCACGCCGACCTCGTCGAAGCGGACAAGACCGCGCGCGCGCTGATCGCGGAAAACATCGCGAAGACGAAGCTTGGCGCCGGCGTTCGTGTGCACGCGCTGACTCTGCCCGAGGGCCTGCGCCGTCTGCCGCACGACGCGCCCTATCATTTCATCTACGCCGACCCGCCCCACGCGTACACCGATTTCGCCGCGCTGCTCGGGGCCGTCGAAGCCAACGCGCTCCTCGCGCCGGATGGACTCATCATTATCGAGCACGCCACGCGCACGCCCATGCC
>VFKU01000119.1 GCA_009885415.1 Rhodothermota bacterium | reverse complement strand
GGGCGGGATGCCGATGCCGTAGTGGTAGACGAGCGTACCCCCTTCGTGGCCGGTGTAGCCCACCCAGCCCGCGGTGACGAGACTGGCCAGCAGAGCAACGAGGCTCATGCTCGTGCGCGAGCCGCCGCTCGCCGCGATGCTCACGGCCATCACGATCGCCGTGCCGAGGCCGAACATCCAGACGCGCTCGGCAAGCCGCTCGTGACGATCAATCATTTCCCAGATCGCGGGCGAGATCGCGCCGGAGATTTCCTGGCGCGCGTTTTCGCCAGTTTCGACGGAGATATAGGCCGAGGCCGCGAGCAGCACGTAGAGCCCGACGACGGCCCAGCGCAGCGTGTCGCGCTGGGTGCGAATGGTGACAGCGGCGAGCACGGCGACGACGCCCAGCGCGGACAAGGCGACGGGCAAATGCGCCGCAATCGCGTGCGCTTCTTGGGTCGAGGGGATAAACTGAGTCAGATCCATGATGATTGTGCTCGCAGGTGCGGGCCCCCTCCAGAGCCCGCATGTTATACTAAAGCGCTCTACGAAAATCGAGGCGGCAGGCGGACAGCGAGACTCATGGCGGAACGGTTCCGGGATTCGATCAAGGCGGCCCAGTATCTCTCGCAAGGACTGCATCACGACTTCCCCGACGGCGAGATCGAAGTCATTCGATTGCAGCGGGGAAAGCCGAAGCATTCCGTTTGCCCAATCACGCAAGCGGAGCGCGTGTTGGTTGAGGCGTGCAAGGGGCTGGACGCGGTAAGCGTGGCTTATCACCCGGGTAATGCCTACGGTTTCGTAGCGGAGGTCTCGGAAAACGGCGCGGCCCCGGGAAAATCCGCGGAGGCCCACGGCGGTAATGTCTACGTCCTGGTCCGCCAGGTAAAGGGCCGTCCGCTGGCGGTCGGCTCGCGGGCCGTCACGCGCGCCCTGCTCGATTTGGACTGAAGCGGCGCTGCTCCCGGAAGCCTTCCTTCCCGCAGGCGTGCCGACGTATGATTCGCGCCGGGAGGTTTACGCAGTGCTCCAAGAAATTTATGAAGAAGACCACCGGACCTTCCGGCAAAGTTTTCGCACCTTCCTCGAACGCGAGGTCGTCCCGCATCACGCGCAGTGGGAGCGCGACGGCCAGGTCTCGCGCGAGGTCTGGCTCGAAGCCGGTCGCCAGGGCTTTCTCGGGCTCAGCGTCCCCGAGGCCTACGGCGGGCCGGGCATCCGCGATTTCCGATTCAACAACGTCATCCAGGAAGAAGTCTCACGCGTCGGCGCGAGCGGCGTCGGCTTCAGCATCCACACCGACATCATCGTTCCGTACTTGTTCGAGTATGGGTCTGAGGAACAGAAACAAAAATACCTGCCGGGCTGCGTGACGGGTGAGTGCATCGTCGCGATCGGCATGACGGAACCGAACACGGGCAGCGACCTGGCGGGGGTACGCACTTCGGCGGTGCGCGCCGGCGAGGGCTGGGTCTTGAACGGGCAGAAGACCTTCATCAGCAACGGCATGATGGCCGACCTCGTGATCGTCGTCGCACGGACCAATCCGTCCGAGAAACACGCCGGGTTTACCTTGTTTCTTGTGGACAAGGGCACGCCCGGTTTCGAGCCGCCGCGCAAGCTCGCCAAGATCGGCATGCACGCGCAGGACACCGCCGAGCTGTTCTTCAAGGACGTCCGCCTCGGCCCGGACGCGATCCTCGGCGAGGAAAACCGCGGCTTCTATCATCTCATGCAACAACTCCCGCAAGAGCGTTTGTCCGTGGCGGCGCTCGGCATTGCGGGCGCGGAGGCCGTGCTCGAAGAGACGATCAAGTATTGCAAGGAACGCACAGCCTTCGGCAAACCGATCGGCACTTTCCAAAATTCGCGCTTCAAGCTGGCCGAGATGAAAACGGAAATCCAGATCGGCCGGGTGTTCCTGAATCACTGCACGCTGGAGCATAACGCCGGGCGACTCACGACCGAGACGGCCTCGATGGCGAAGTGGTGGTGTACCGAGATGCAGAAGCGCGTCGTGGACACCTGCGTGCAACTGCACGGCGGCTACGGATACATGCTCGAATACCCGGTCGCGCGGGCCTTTATCGACACGCGCGCGCAAACCATTTATGCCGGCACGACGGAAATCATGAAGGAAATCATCGGGAAATCGATGGGCTTCTGAAAACTGCGGAGGACAAGTGGTGAAGATTCCGAATACACCGAGCCCCCTGGCGACCCACGACGTGATCAACCAGTCCGTTCCGCTCGAGGACTACAACCTGTTCAAGGCCGACACGGGCCTACGTGAGGCGCTCAAACGCGAGGGCGCGGCCTGGGCCGAAACCAAGGTCTCGGAGTTCGGCGCCGAATGCGGCAGCGCGCGCTACATCGAGCTCGGCCGGGCTGCGAACGAATTCACGCCGGAGCTGCACACGCACGATCGTTTCGGAAACAGGATCGACACGGTTGAATACCATCCGGCCTACCACGAGATGATGTCGCTCGGGGTGAAATACCGCGCACACTCGTGGCCCTGGGCCGAACCGCGCGCCGGGGCGCATGTCGCGCGCGGGGCGCTGGGCTACATGCTCTCGCAGACCGAGGCGGGCGTCGGCTGCCCGATCACGATGACCTTCGCGGTCGTCCCGGCGCTGCGACACCAACCCGAAATCGCCGCGGCCTGGCTGCCGAAACTGATCGCGAACGACTACGACCCGCGTCACTTGCCGGTCGATCAGAAGCGCTCTGCCCAAATGGGCATGGCGATGACCGAGAAGCAGGGCGGCTCGGACGTGCGCTCAAACACGACCGAGGCGCGGCCGATCGGCGCGGGCGGTCCCGGCGGCGAGTACGAGCTCTACGGCCATAAGTGGTTCTGTTCTGCGCCCATGAGCGACGCCTTCCTTACCCTAGCGAAAACACCCGCGGGCATCTCGTGCTTTCTCGTGCCGCGCTTCCGCCCGGACGGAACGAAGAATAATTTTTTCATACAACGACTCAAGAACAAGCTCGGCAACCGCTCGAACGCCTCAAGCGAAATCGAATACAAGGCGACATGGGCGCAGATGGTGGGGGAGGAGGGGCGCGGCGTGCCGACCATCATCGAGATGGTCACGCACACCCGGCTCGATTGCGGTCTCGCGTCGGCCGGCTTCATGCGCCAGGGCGTCGCGCAGGCCGTACACCACGCGCGGCACCGCAGCGCCTTTGGAAAATTGTTGCGCGACCAGCCGTTGATGAAAAACGTGCTCGCGGACCTCGCGGTCGAGTCCGAGGCGGCAACGATGCTGATGTTCCGCCTCGCGCGCGGCTACGACGAAGCGATCGTCAATCCCGGCGTGCAGGACTTCGTGCGCATCGCGACTGCGGTCGCCAAGTATTGGGTGTGCAAGCGCGGCCCGCACCACGTCTATGAGGCGATGGAGAGTCTAGGCGGCGCGGGCTACGTCGAGGAATCCCCCATGTCGCGGCTTTACCGCGAAGCACCGCTGACGTCAATCTGGGAAGGCTCAGGCAATGTCATGTGCCTCGATGTGCTGCGCGCGATGAACCGTGAGCCGGAGTCGGCGAGCGCCTTCATGAATGAAGTCGAGCAGGCGCGCGGCGGCGATGCGCGCCTCGATCACGCGCTCGACCGGCTCAAGGAAGCGCTCTCCGACAGCGGCCAGCTCGAACTGCGCGCGCGGCGCTTAACCGAGCAGATGGCGCTTGTGCTGCAGGGTGCGCTGCTCGTGCGCTACGGGAATGCCGCGGTGTCCGATGCCTTTTGCGCGTCCCGGCTTGGCGGCGATCACGGCAGCGAGTACGGCACACTGCCGCGGGACGCGGATTTCGACGCGATCATTGATCGCGCTGCACCCGTTGCAGCTTAATCCGGTCAAGATCCGGCGGAACCTAGCTGTACGCTCCGGGTTTGATCTGTGTCCCGGATTCCCAATTGGGAGAAGGCATCTTGAGATCTCACTTGGATCGGTTCGTCATTCACTGACGAGATTGGCCGAAAATCGAGTGTGACCAGGCAAGCAGTTCTTTGCATTCGATGCCCTCGGACGGGTCGAAGGAATTCAGTATGAAGACGAATTCGGCGAAGTACCCGACGGGCATACTTCTAGCAGCACTGCTCTTGGCCACCCAGGTCGCTGTTGCCCAGTCGAAACCCGCCAATATGCCGTCCTTCTTGCTCCAGCGCGGCGAAATGGTCGATGTGGGCGGATACAAGCTCAACACCTATTGCCTTGGTGAGGGCAGTCCGACGGTCGTTTTCGAAGCGGGCGCCGCTTGGGGAGCAGTCGCTTGGGCCGAGCTTATCGAAAAGGTGGCAGCGGTGACTAGGGTGTGCGCCTATGATCGAGCCGGAATCAATTTCAGTGACCTTGGACCGGTGGAGCGCTCCGTCGGTCAAGATACGGCGGATCTGGATACTTGGCTTAGAGTCCACGGCGAGACCGGACCGTTCCTGCTGGTCGGTTGGTCCGCGGGCGGCATGATCGCGCGCGAGTTCGCCTGGAAACATCCGGAGAAGGTCGCGGGTATCGTTACCGTGGACGGCTCGACCTTCGATTTTGAATACTCGGACGATCCCAAATGGAACCCTCGCTGGCAAATCAACGAACGGGCGATGCTTGAGGAACTGGCGAGAGCCGCTCACGCGGGTACTCTGGAAACGGACGAAAAACTGTTTCACCAAGCCGAACTGACATTCAACCCGGTAAAACACATTCCGGAGCTTCGCGAAGCGATTAAGGCACAGATGTTGAATCCCGATTCGCACTCGCAGCGATTAAACGCTGCGCGATCGATGGAAGAGCAAAACAAGTTGCTCGTCTCGCTGCGGCGCCCCTTCGGCGATGTTCCGCTACGAGTACTTGTTGCGGGGGAACACGCAAAGACTATAGAGCCGCCAAATGAAGCGAGAACGATGATCCACGCAGATTTCTTACGCCACAGTTACGCAATTTCGAGGCTATCAACCGATTCAATGATGATCGTCGTCCCCGAGGTGGGGCATGGAATTCAGTTGGACAATCCAAAACTTGTGACGAAAATCATCTTGGATACGGTTCAAGCGGTTCGAGACAAAGCGTCGAAGTAGGCGTGGATGTCAGGAATGGAGACTCAACATGAATCAACGCCTAAGAAAATGAACTCCGAATCACTTCCGAGACTCTTCACTTCGGTCGTGAGCGCGTGGATCTGCGCATTTGTCTCGATTGGGGCCGCGTCGGCCGCCGAGCCGATGCGCGCCCCGAACTTTCGCCTGCTCGATACTCTCGGCCAGATGCACGAGCTCTACACTCACGCCGACGCGAAGGCTGTCGTGCTGTTCGCGCAGATGAACGGCTGCCCGATCGTCCGTCAGAGCTACCCCTACCTCGAAGAGTTGCGCGCGAAATACGGCCCGCAAGGCGTCGTCTTCCTGTACGTCAACTCGCATTCCTGGGACACCAACGAATCGATCGCGCAAGAGTGCAAGGATTTTTCCGCGACCGCGCCTGTGTTGCGCGACATGCACCGGGCGCTGGCCTATGCGCTCGGGTTCAAACGCTCGGCCGAGACCTTTGTCATCGATCCGAAAACTTGGAACGTCGTCTATCGCGGGATGGCCGATGATCGGTTCGATTACGGCCTGCAGCGCATGAGCCCCAGCCACTTCTGGCTGCGCGACGTGCTTGAGTCGATGGTCGGCTGCGTCGAGATGTTGTCCCAAGATCTCGCTGTGC
>VFKU01000436.1 GCA_009885415.1 Rhodothermota bacterium | reverse complement strand
CACGAGAGCACGCGCCGCTTCAATCAGGGCCGGAACGCTGAGCCCCGCGTCCTCAAGCTGCTCCGCGCGCGTAGCGTGGGGGAGGAAGCGGTCCGGCACGCCCACCCGCTTGATGCGAACTTCGCCAAGGCGACCGGCTTTTTCGAAATGTTCCAACACCGCCGACCCAAAGCCGCCCTCGAGCGTGTTCTCCTCGACCGTAATCAAGGGCAACAAGCTCAGCCTATCCAGTAAAGCGGCGTCGAGCGGCTTCACGTGGCGCGCGTCGGCCACGCCCACCGAAAGGCCGAACTCCTCGAGCGCCTCGGCGGCCAGAAGGCATTTGCCCGCGATGGGGCCGATCGAAAGGAAGTACGCGTCGCGCCCCTCGCGCAGCACCTCGCCACAGGTCACGTCGCGCCCGTCCTCGACGCCGATTACCGGCCCACGGTCGCGCGCGTAGCGCAGCGCGACGGGGCCGTCCTGCTTGAGCGCCCAGTGCAACATCTGCCGGAGATCGACGTTGTCACGCGCCGCGAGTACTTTGATATTTGGAATCGCCCGGAGGAACGACACATCGAAGGCGCCCTGCTGCGTCGGGCTGTCCTCGCCGACGAGCCCCGCGCGGTCAATGGCAAAAACCACAGGAAGATTCTGGAGGCACACGTCGTGAATGAGCTGGTCGTAGCCGCGCTGGAGGAAAGTGGAGTAGATCGCCGCGACCGGCCGCATGCCCTGCGTCGCCATCCCAGCGGCAAAGGTCACCGCGTGCTGCTCGCAAATCCCCACATCGAAAAAGCGCTCTGGAAACACCTCGCCGAACTTCGACAGACCCGTCCCCGTCGGCATCGCCGCCGTAATCCCCACGATGCGCTTGTCCTCGTGCGCCGCCTCGATCAGCGCGCTGGCGAATGCGTCGGTAAACGTCGCGGCCTCCTGTCCGGCCTTGCCCGATCGCCGCATCTGACCGGTGGAAATCTCGTACGGCCCGACGCCGTGGTACGTCAGCGGGTCTTCCTCCGCATAGGGATAGCCTTTACCCTTGGTCGTCATGCAGTGAAACAACAACGGCTTCGGAATATCCCGCAAATTCTGCAAGCACTCGATCAGCGTCGGCAGGCAATTCCCGTCCACCGGCCCGATATAACGCACGCCAATCTCTTCAAAAAACATCCCCGGAACAATCATGCCCTTGATCTGGTGTTCCACGCGCCGCGCCTTTTCGAAGAGGCCCTTGCCCAGCGTCGCCTCGAGAAAGGACTTGATGTCGCCCTTCGCCCGGTTGTAGGCGCCGCCAGTCATCAGCCGGCTCAGGTAGGTCGAGAGCGCGCCTACGTTCTTCGAGATCGACATCTCATTGTCGTTCAAAATAACCAACACATGCTTCTTCATCGCGCCGAGATTGCTCAGCGCTTCAAAAGCCATGCCGCCCGTGATCGCGCCGTCGCCGATGACACAGACCCCGCGCCGCGAGCCGCCCGGCGTGAGGTCCGCCGCGGTCACCATTCCCAGCGCCGCAGAGATCGAGGTGCTGCTGTGGCCCGTCCCGAACGAGTCGTACAGCGGATCCTCCGCGCGCGAGGGATAGCCCGCAAGCCCGCCCTTCCGGCGCAGCGTGTGAAAACGATCCTTGCGCCCCGTGAGAATCTTGTGCGCGTGCGCCTGGTG
>VFKU01000727.1 GCA_009885415.1 Rhodothermota bacterium | reverse complement strand
TACAAGGACACGGTCGTCAAGCTCGGCGTCGGCGAAATCGGCGGCGCGGAGGGCAACCCGATCTCGTATGGATTGCTCGGCTACCCGGTGCTGATGGCGGCGGACATCTTGATCGTCCGCGCGGACAAGGTTCCGGTCGGGGACGATCAGCGGCAGCACGTGGAGATGGCGATCGACCTCGCGCAAAAGTTCAACAGCCGCTTCAGCCGGGAAGTGTTTCGGCTGCCGCAGGCCGTCGCGCGCAACGCCATGCGCTTGCCGGGCCTGGACGGCAGCGCGAAGATGGGCAAGAGCGAGAACAACGATCTCGGCCTGCTCGACGATCCGGCCACCGTGCTCCAGAAGATCAAAGCCGTACAGACCGCGACCGACCCCGGCCCGATCGAAGGCGCCTCCGACGAGCCCGACGCGATCGTCCCGCAATTGCCGCCGAGCCTGGGCGCGCTCTATCGCCTGCTCAGCCTGATTGCCCCGCGCGAGGTTTACCTCGACTTCGTGGGCAAATACCGCCGCAAGGAAAAGTTTTATGGCACGCTGAAAAAAACGCTCGCCGAACACGTCAACGTCTTCAACGCGCCGATCATCGCCGCCTACCACGCGCCCCACAACACCGAAGCGACGGTCAAAGAATTTCTCGTCGAGAATGCGAAGAAAGTGACGCCGGTGGCGTTGGAGACCGTCGAGTCCTGTCGCGAAGCGATGGGGATTGGGCGGAGCTTGTATCGCGCCTAACTCTAGTTCTCGGGTGCCGGACGCAGTTTGCTGTAGAGGCTCAACAGTTTTCCGGTCCTAATTTCTTCGAACGGAGTGCCCTTCTCGTACGCGACTTCCGCGTCCGTCAATTCTGGTATCAGATGGGTTCTAAAGGCGGCGTTCCACTCGTCTATCGCCCATTTCACTTTCATTCGGTCCCGCGCTTGTTTCGTGCTCTTGCCTATTAGACGGAGAACTTCCCGGGCGTCGATGAGCAGTCCTTCTGAGAAAAAATTAACTGGATTGAGGTATAAGCAGCCATCCCGATCCTCTTTTAAGAGCGGCTTTCCTTCAAGTTCGAGTGCATTAGCGTATCGTCCGTCGGTTTTCACTTCTTCCGCTACAGACTTCTCGACTATCACGCGAGGGAAAATAGCCATTTCGTGCTCCAGCCGGTAGGCATTGATGACGGCGGGACCAAATACGATGTTTGATTCGTGGAATGCAAGACCAGAAACGATCCCACCACGCAACAATCGCCCCGCACGAAGAAAACGTAACGACGTAAGCGATACCGCCTGAATTAGATCAAATGCCGCCCGCGGACCATCATGAAGGGTGCTAACTACGAGCGAATCAGAAAATGCTGACACCTCCACTGATGGGACCAAATTGCCACCCATCTTCCGAAGATTATCCAGATCGTGTTTAGGTTGTGTCACGATTTCACCAACCATTTGAACCAACGCAGAATCCGCAATAGTTGCCTCTATGAATTCACTAAAGCCCAACACGTCGAGAAAGGCAACACAGCGCTGCTCGTACTTGAATTCGGACATACTCCGACTCCTGCCTACTGAATGGAATTAGCCGTTTCATGCATCGCTGGATGCAAAGTTATCGATTAGTGCTTCATCAACTGAGGGTCGATGCTGCATCATTTCCGTCCGCCGCGAACTGCAATCGGTATAGCCGTCGATAGAGTCCGTCGCGCG